>CANEWJ010000014.1 GCA_947442625.1 Chitinophagaceae bacterium | reverse complement strand
GGCAATGGCCATCCGATCAGGGTGCAGACCATGACCACCACAGACACGATGAATACCATCGCAACGGTTGAGCAATCGATTCGTTGCATTGAAGCTGGCGCAGAACTGGTGCGTATCACGGCGCCTTCCAAAAATGAAGCCCACAACCTTCTTGAAATCAAGAACGAATTGCGCAAGCGTGGCTACAATACGCCACTTGTGGCAGACATTCATTTCACGCCCAATGCCGCAGAAATTGCTGCGCGCATCATCGAAAAAGTACGGGTGAACCCGGGCAATTATGCCGACAAGAAAAAATTTGAATTCATTGAATATACGGATGCAGATTATGTTGAAGAGATTGATCGCATCCGCGAGCGCTTCACTCCGTTGGTAAAAATTTGCAAGGAGTATGGAACGGCCATGCGCATTGGCACCAACCATGGATCCTTGAGTGACAGGATCATGAGCCGCTATGGCGACAGCGCCATGGGCATGGTGGAAAGTGCGATGGAGTTTCTGCGCATTGCCAGGGATGAATCCTACCACAATATTGTGCTCAGCATGAAGTCGAGCAATCCGCAGGTGATGGTGCAGGCCTATCGCCTTTTGGTTAAAACAATGCGGGATGAGTTTGGCATCTGTTATCCTTTGCACCTGGGTGTAACGGAAGCGGGTGATGGTGAAGATGGAAGGATCAAGTCTGCCATCGGCATTGGGACCTTGCTGGAAGATGGCATTGGAGATACCATCAGGGTTTCGCTCACAGAAGATCCGGAGTTTGAAATTCCTGTTTGCCTTGATCTTGTCAAGCGCTACAATGGCATTACATCTGCATCAACTGTTCCAGAAATCATCAAGTTGCCTTATTCTCCTTTTGAATACAGGAGGCGCGATAGTTTTGCTATTGAAAATATTGGCGCAAAGCAGGTTCCAGTTGTGGTATCAGACATGAGCAGTGCTGAAACCATCAATGCTGAACAACTCCAGAGTATTGGATATGATTACGATGAGGCAACTGACAAATGGAGCATTGGTGATGCAGCGGCGGATTATGTGTATACTGCTTCTACGCCCATTACATTTGCATTGCCAGGAACATTGAAGAATATTGTGAATGCTTCTGTTTGGGATGCATCAAGCGAATCTCAGTTTCCGATTTTTCAATTGGCTGATTTTATTGCCGCCGGTTCAAAAAGCACACGCATCAATTTTGTGATGGTGGATTGCTATAACGAAAACCATGGGGCACTGCCTGCTCAAATGGAAATGATCCAGCAAGCAGCTACTGACCAAACAGTCGTATTTTGTTTGAGCAGTACCAACCGCAATGCCATGCAAAGTGTGCGCCGCATGTTCATTGAACTGACCAACCTTGGCATCCGCAATCCTGTGGTGCTGGTTACGGATAGTGGCATGCATACACCCGATGAACACCTCATTCATTTTGCCACCGAAACAGGAGCCTTGTTACTGGATGGCATGGGAGACGGAATTTCACTAGGTTTCAACGGGAAGGCAATCATGGAAAATACGAAGGCAAAGGGCCGCACGTATCTTACAGTAAAAGACATTTACCAGTTCACGAACAATACAGCCTTCAGCATCCTCCAGGCCACCCGTACGCGGATTTCCAAAACAGAATACATCAGTTGTCCGAGTTGTGGCAGAACACTTTTTGACTTGCAGGAAACCACGGCCAAGATTCGTTCGGTGACCAACCATCTCAAAGGCGTCAAGATTGCCATCATGGGTTGCATTGTCAATGGTCCTGGAGAAATGGCTGATGCAGATTTCGGTTACGTCGGAAGTGGCCCTGGCAAAATAACACTCTATCGCAGCAAGGAAATCGTCAAAAAAAGTGTTGACAGCGAAGTGGCCGTTGACGAGTTGATCCAGTTGCTGAAAGACAGTGGCGCCTGGGTGGAGCCGGCATAGCGGAAAGGCATTCAAACAAATGGTATAGCCTATTTATTTTTTAATGTCCTCAATGATATCCAGGTGATGCATTGTGTGAATTTCAAGAAAATTTATCGTCTGCTTTAACTTCAGTTTTCCAAAGAAAGGATGTTCAAAATACCTGTCTTTTGGTAAAGTTTTCAATTCATTAATTTTGTTTCGGGTTACTAAAATATGGGTAAGCAAACTATGCTTGTCTATAATTCCTTTTGGCAGAACCACCTCTGGAGATTTGGCTTTTCCCCTAGGTATTTTTTTCATCGTTAGCACTACAATTCTAATAAAATTAAATTTCCATGTATAGTCTGTTGGATTAGATTTAATTAAGAGGTTTGTTACACCATTTAATGATAAGAGTGAATGTTCAATATGCCATCCAATAGTTGCTTCAGATACTTTCTGATTCAATGTTTCATAATGTGAAACGTTGGCTTCTAGTTGATCCAATAGATTATCTAATTTATTCATCTTCGTTTTTTCAAATAATTATTCTTTGTAGTCTGAAACAGTAGTAAAGGTTTTTCCATCGTAACGGCTGTCCATTGCTCATAAGTCGTTTTACTGCTAAGACCAAGCATACAATCATAGACCCTGGCTACAGGTGCGTTGATTAATATTTTGAATTGCAGGTTTGCCATGCTGTTCATTTAATCTTATATCGATGAATATTGTCTTGTAACAAAGCTAATCGTTTTGCAGATATGCTATCGGTTGTAAGCCCTGAATCAGATACCTTTACACCAAATTGATCTAATCAAATGACTTCATTGTCCATCATCATTGTAAGCTATCGTTCCTGGAACAGGTTGGGTGCTTGTTTGAAGAGCATCGCTGTACAAGCGATGAGTGATATTGAAGTGATTGTTGTAGACAATCATTCTGATGATGGTCAAGCGGAACAATTCATCACAATGCATCCGCTGGTCAGGTTCATTTTGCAGGATACCAATGCAGGGTTCGCACAGGCCTGTAACAGAGGTGCAAAGGAAGCTACTGGCAACTGGTTGTTGTTTCTGAATCCGGATACTGTTTTACACCCCAATACACTTGCGCCGCTATTGGTCAAAGCTGAAAATGAAACCAGCTGGAAATTGATTGGTATTCGCCAGCTCAACGACCAGGGAAAAGATACCCATCCGCATGGTTTGTTTTTGAAGTGGTGGAACGTGTGGGCACCTGTCAGGAGCCTGGAAAGATTGTTCAAGGGAGTGAAATCCAGCAAACAGTTTTTGAGTACAACACCCATTGCTTATCCTGATTGGATCTCTGGAGCCTTTGTCTTGATCAGAAAAAATGATTTACTTGAATTGGGTGGATGGGATGAAAGGTTTTGGATGTACTTTGAAGACATGGACCTCAGCAAGCGTGCAGCAGAAAAGGGTTGGAAACGGGTTCTTTACGATGAATTGGTTTGTACGCATTCGCATGGTGGATCTTCCAGGATCAATCCGGAAACAAAAGCCATCACAAAATCTGCTGTCATTATTTCAGCATTCAAATACCTCAAAAAACACAACCGCCCGTTATATTTTGGATTGGCCATGGACATGTTTGTGTTGAGCAAGTTGATTGACATTTTAGTCTCTTACCCATTTTCAGCCACCAAAAGGGCCATGGCCAAACACCTGCTCGCTGCCCGACTGGATTGAAAACCTGAATTGCTTAATAGACTTCTTAACCCCCCTCAATCCCTAAACCTCTACACCCTTAAACCTTTCAACCCTTAAACCTCTACACCCCTAAACCTCAAATAACCCCCATCTCTTTCCCGATTTTCACAAAAGCAGCTATCGCCTTATCAAGGTGCTCCCTTTCATGGGCTGCACTCAGTTGAACACGGATGCGGGCCTTGCCTTTGGCAACAACTGGGAAGAAGAATCCAATTACATAAATTCCCTCTTCGAGTAATTTGGCGGCCATCTCTTGTGCCACTGTTGCTTCATATAACATGATGGGAACGATGGGATGAACACCGGGTTTGATGTCGAACCCAGCCTTGGTCATTTCATTTCTGAAGTACATGGTGTTTTCTTCAAGCTTGTCACGAAGGGAGGTTGTTTCACTCAAGAGGTCAAGCACGGCAATGGATCCGCCAACAATGCTGGGGGCCAGTGTATTGGAAAATAGGTAAGGCCTGCTCCGCTGGCGCAGCATTTCAATGATTTCTTTTCTGCCGCTGGTAAATCCGCCAGAAGCACCGCCCAGGGCTTTGCCCAGCGTACCGGTGATGATATCGATCTTGCCCACCACACCACAATGTTCATGGGTTCCACGGCCTGTCTTGCCCAGGAATCCTGAAGAGTGACACTCATCAATCATGATGGCGGCATCGTATTGTTCGGCCAGGGCAACAATCTTGTCGAGCTGGGCGATGGTGCCATCCATGCTGAAGGATCCGTCAGTAACGATGATCCTGTTGCGCAGGTGGGAAGCTGCTTTCAATTGTTCTTCCAGATCGGTCATGTCGTTGTGCTTGTAGCGAAAACGCTGCGCCTTGCACAAACGCACGCCATCAATGATGGACGCATGGTTCAATTCATCAGAGATAATGGCATCTTGTTCATGGAACAGGGGTTCAAAGACGCCACCATTCGCATCAAATGCGGCAGCGTAAAGGATGGTATCTTCCGTTCCAAGAAAGTCAGAAATCTTTTGTTCCAGCTCCTTGTGGATGTCTTGTGTTCCACAGATGAAGCGGACTGAACTCAATCCAAATCCCCTTTCATCAATGTACTTTTTTGCAGCCTCGATGATCTTTGGATGGGATGACAGACCGAGGTAATTGTTGGCGCAAAGGTTGATCACTTCCTGTCCACCAACGGTGATGACAGGACCTTGGGGGCTCTCAATGATCCTTTCCTGCTTGAAAAGTCCTGCTGCTTTGATTTCAGTGAGTTCTGACTGAAGGCGTGCGATGATGGATTCGTTCATGTAAAGCGTTTTGGGACCACAAAATTCCATTAAAATTTGCAACTATGGCAAAGAAATTGCCTAAAGCAGTGGCTTGCACAGGATTATTTACTTTTTAGCACCTGGCCTGTAACATTTCGCTCTTACCTTCGTCCTATCCCCGATGAGGAAAAAACACCCATATTATTTTTTGCTGACAGCATTGGTTTGCGCCATGCTTGTATTGGTGATAGGGTATGGCTTCATCAACTTTTACCATTCCTTTCCTTTTTCCCGTTTCCAAGACCTTGACCAATTAGAGCAGCAAGAACAGATCCGCTCTTCAAGGCCCCTGTGGCATGCATTGCCAAGGTATCTTTTACCCCAAAACAGTATTTTTTCTCCGGGCTTGTAACTTTTTGAACAGAACTTCGTATTACTGAACGTCGCCCATCCACCAAAAACGAAATGACAGAGAGAGAATACAATGATTGCGTTGATGCCCATGCAGATGGTGTGTACAGGTTCATTTTGAAGAACCTTCAGCATACCGAGGATGCGCGCGATATTGTACAAACTGCCTTTGAGAAAATGTGGAAGAACCGGGATACTGTGGTGAATGAAACGGCCAAATCTTATCTTTTCACGGTAGCCTATCACCAGATGATCGACCACATCAGGAAAAACAAAAGAATGAAATTGACCGATACGTTCAGTGAGGAGAGCCGGGTCAGCAGGGATGTTTCACCGGCACTGAAAAGGGAGCTGGACATGGCCCTTCAACAACTCACGCCCTTGCAAAAATCCTTGATTCTCCTGAAAGATTATGAGGGATATTCTTATGATGAAATCGGAAAGATCACTGCATTGAACCCCAGCCAGGTAAAAGTGTATTTACACCGTGCAAGGCTTCAGCTGAGAGATTTTGTGGGGAAACCTGAAAACATCATTTGACCAAGAACCGTATTGAAAAATAAAATCAACTTCGAAAGAACAAGCAAATAAAATACCAAAGCAAGATGATCAATTTACTGAATTACGAAACTTTTTTCCTGCTCTATGCAGATGGCGAATTGTCGCCGTCCGAGCAGGAAGCTGTTTTGAAATTCGTGGAGCAACATCCTTTGCTTGAGGAAGAATTCAATCGCATCAAAGCATTAACATTCAGTTCTGACAAAGGGTTGATGATGATGAACAAGTCGGCATTGCGGATGGAGATCCTTGAAGAAATTGAAGCCGACTATTCATTTGAACCAGACCTCAGCATTGTATATCCCAACAAGGCCGGGTTGTACAGAAAGGAAAATGTGCTTCCTGTTTATTGGCTTCGGATGGTTGGTGTGGCGGCAGCCATATTTTTTACCATGGGCATTGCCTGGATGGTCATGGGAGGGAAGGAAAACATTCCTGCCATTGCCAAAGCAAGTCGTGGTGCCACAAGCCCATCATTAAGGGAAACAGGGGATATGTCCAGCCCTAAAATAACATCTCCTTCATCCGAAAGTAAAACAATGGCATCAGCGCCTCACTTGTTTCATCAGGATGTTGCAGCACAAGAAAGGACTCTCGCCCAGCCCACTTCTTCCATGAAAACAATAGGAACCGAAAATCCTAAGGGTCAAATGACCATTGACCTTCAGCAAACCACTGCCATCATTACTCCTCAGGTTGTTGTGCCCGATCTTCCTGCTATTTCATTGCCCCAACAAGTTTTGGTGCAACAGAAGGGAAACTTATCAGAAACGGTTTTATTGGCTGCTGCTGAACGCGTGGCAACAACTGCAGCGCCAATGGCGTCCGAACCCACCACCATGTTCATCAATGCTGCAATGAAAGAGGAGAAAAAATTAGGACTCCGCGCCATTCTTCGGACCGTCAACAGAAGGCTGCTCAATGAGCATGAACTGCCGCAGGATCAAAAATTCATTCAGGTTGCCAATTTTTATTTTTCCGTCAATAAATAGAATCATCAATATAAAAACAAAGGTATGAAGCATGTAGCAGTCGCATTGTTATTGGGTGTTTTGTCAACACAAGTGATGGCACAAACAGATACAACCAAGTTAAAAAAAGGAACGACGATCATGAAGATTGGAAACATGACAATTGTCAAGCCCAATGAGGCTGAAACCAGTAAAGCCGATTCATTGAAAGTCAAAGAGGACACCCTAAAAATGGGCAACCTGATCATCGTGGGAAAGGGGATTTCGGAAGGGGTAAATAAATTGGGGAAGGCCATTGAAGGCATTGATATCAAAAAAATTGCAGAAACGGCCAGTGATGTACTGAAGAAAAAGAAACCTAAAAAAGTATCCACCAATTGGTTTGTGTATGACATTGGTTTTGCCGGATACAATGACAATACCAATTACGCAACTGCAGCAGCACAGTCATTTGTAAGACCAACAGGAATCGCACCTGCTTCAAAAGGAGATTTCGCCTTGAGAACTTCTAGGGTCTCCAATTTCAATCTTTGGTTCTTCATGCAGCGGGTGAGCATCATTCAAAGTGTACTGAACCTGAAATACGGTTTCGGAATAGAGAGCAACAACTATTTTTTCAAGACGGGTATAACCTATGTGGATGACATCAATGTTTATACGACGCGCGGCGGATGGAATGAAAGGAGCAAGAACAAGCTGGTGGCCAACTACCTCACAGTTCCTGTGATGCTGAACATCAACACGAATCCGACAAAGGGCAAAAGAGGATTTCAGTTTTCTGCAGGGGTCAGTGGCGGATATCTTTCGAGTGCAAGGCAGAAGCAGAAAGGTCCAGGTGGCACAGACAAGACGAAGTCCAACTTTAACCTCGAACCATTCAAGCTTTCCTATGTAGCGGAGCTCGGCCTTGGCCCTGTGAAATTCTATGGCTCATTGGCATCAAAACCCATGCACCAATACGGCGTAGACCAAGTGCCTTATACATTGGGCCTGAGGTTCTCGAATTGATGAATGCGCAATCAGAATAGGTAGCTGTTCAATAAATTTTCCCTGTTCTGTTCCGGCCTGAATTTCAACACATGTTCATGCTGCAATGCAATGTGTGGGTGGTTATTGGATCCCAATATTTCTTTCAGGCCTGATGCCCATTGTTCCGGCAGTTGCGGATCTGCATACCATGCATGAGGTCCGCCTGCTTCTGCGAAACAGGATCCTTTGGACGTCAGCACCGGGATTCCTGATTCGATGGCTTCAATGATGGGAATACCAAAGCCTTCAAACAGTGATGGATAGGCAAATACTGTAGCTCCCTGATAGATGGCAGGCAGGTCACTGAAGGCCGCATGGTGGATCAGGGCGACTTCCTTTTCGATATGCAATGCAGCGATGGTGCTTTTTACTTGGTCAAGATATGTTGTTCCTTTTCCAACCAGTACCAGTCCGGGTCTTCCATCCTTGGGCAGCATGGCAAAAGCCTTTAGCAAGGTGATGGCATTCTTTCTTGATTCAATGCTTCCCACCATCAGGATATATCGTTCAGGCAGATCATATTTTTTTCTGACAGCTGCTATTTCTTCTGGTCTATGTTTATGGCGAAATTGTCGGTGGCATCCCTGATAGATCACTTTAATCTTGGCAGGATCTGCTTTCAGAAATTGAATGATATCTTTCGCAGTTTGTTCACTCACCGCAATGATCCTGTCGGCCGACCTGCAGGCATGTTTCACTTTTTGGTGGTGCATCATCACATCAAACCTTGAATAGAATTGCGGATAACGCAGGAAGATGAGGTCATGGATGGTGACGATGGTTTTGACATGCGAAGGAATCCCCAAGGGCAGTTCGTGGCTCAAACCATGGTAGATGTTGAGCGAAGAAAATTCTTTTGCACTGATGGGCAAGGTTGATCGCCAAATTGCTGCCAGTGGGGAAGGCTTCATCCAGGATGGAGGAGTAATGATCTTCAGGTGTGGATCCTGCAGGTATCTTTTTGTTTCGGGCCGGTTTTTTTTTTTTGGGGTATAAAGACAGTAGTTGTGGGTTGTGCCTGCTTCCAGCAAGGTATCCACAACGAAGCGGGAATAGTTACCCAGTCCTGTGAAATTGTTGAACAGTCTTTTGGCGTCAAATCCGATTTTCATGATTGCATAATCTGTTTACTTCCATGCCCAGACATGGCCAGTGCGCGTGGCGGGTCTTGTTACATATTTGACCTGATAACCTTTTTCCATCAAAAATGTTGCCATTTCCACTGTTGTGTATTGCTGTGTCTCGTGAGTTTCCATGGCCATTCTTTTAATCCTGCTGAAATAGTTTTCGGGGAGGTTGAAAAGAATGTCATACTCCGCTCCTTCACAATCCATTTTTAGCAGGTCAATTGTATCAATTTTATTTTCATTGATAAATGTTGACAAAGCCATCACCTGAATGGAGACCTTGTGCACCGCATTTTCAAAATGAGCTATGCCTGAAATGGAAGTGAAATCATCAGGAGCATCAGTAAAAATATCCATGTGGCCATCCTCTTTCCAGAGCCCTAATGGATGCTGGTTCCAGTGGTGGCCTGGATATTGTTCTTTGTGTTTTTTCATCAGCTGCTGCAGGAAGGTCATGGGTTCAAAGGAGTGGACGGTTGCATGGGGGAAGCAGCGAAAGAAATAGAGTGCTGCATATCCCACATTGGCTCCCACATCAAAAATAACGGGATCTTTTGGGAAGCCCTGTACATCAAAGTGGAGCATATACTGGTCATCAAAAAAACATTCCCTGAAAGGGCCTATCATTTTTTTGGGAACCCGATAGACATGTCCGTCTTTGAATCTGAAAACAAAATCTTTTCCAGGATGAATGCCCATCTTGAATGCCAAATATTCCGGCCAGTTTTTCAATTCTTTGAATATGGCACCGTAACGCTGGAGTTTATAACCTAATTTTCCTGCCTTCATGATTTCAGAGTGTTCTCCATGCAGTTGCGTGATTGGTGATTCATTCATGGTATAGGCCAATATTTAAAAGCAAAATAACACAATTTCATTCTGACAACAAGAATTCATTGCAGCAGAATCAATTGATCTGTTTTTTTCCCACAGCAACAACAGCGATACGCCAAAAGGGAAATTGATTTTTCTCAGCAATGATCTTTCAAATGAAAATATCGACTGAAAAACAGCTTTGATGAAGCCTGATTCGATCATGTCATTATCCGGTTTCAGCTCTTCTTGTTTTGTTCGGGTAAATATTTTTTGGAGCGACCGCACTAGAAAAATGGGCATGAACAAAAAGAAATTGAAATAGGTTGTCCTGATCAGCCTGCCCCTATGAGGAAAAAAAAGTTTCAGCAATTGGTTCTTCCGGTAGCGGCGAAAATGGTGGTTGACCACATCGTGGTTGCTCCAGAGCGACATGAAAGCAGGAACAGTGATGAATATATTTCCTCCCGGTTTACAAACCCGGAAGAGTTCGCTGATCGCTTTTTGATGATCTTCCACATGTTCCACCACATCAAAAGCGCAGACACAATCAAAAGCGTTATCGGGATAGGGAAGCTCCGTGATCGAGCCCTGATCAATCTTCATTTTCAGTACATCATGGCAAAAGCGATAGGAGGGCTCATCATATTCTAAGGATTGGACAAAGCCAAAGGGTTCCAGCATTTCAGAAGACCTGCCGGTTGCAGCACCCACATTCAGTACTTGCAGTGGTACACCTTTGTACACTGATGTTTTGAATTGGTCAAGGATGATACCTTCCCTGACACGGAACCACCAGTGTTCACGCTCCATTTTAAAGTAATCATCCAGAAAGTTTCTGTCCATATCAGACCTTTATTCCTTTTAGTCATTGGCAATATCAGAAAATAAAATGATTGTCGTCTTAAAATACAATCATATTTAATGAAATTTGTTTTACTATATAATATAAATGGGATTCAATAACTTAATACAAAAGATGAAGATTGCCTGGCCTAAGGTATTAACGATCTTATGGTTCCTTCTTCCGGCTGTCTTTGCCATGGTCAAATACAGTTTGGGCACCAAAGCGTATAACAACTATCTCATTTATAAGCATGTTTTTTTGAACATCATCCGGCAGGCCAATCTCTATGATTTTTATCCGGACAGATATCTATACCAGAACCATTATGGCCCAAGCTTCAGCATCTTCATCGCTCCCTTTGCCTTGTTGCCTGATTCTATTGGCATTTTGCTTTGGTGTTTGGCGAATGCATTGTTTTTATTTTATGCGATAAAGAAATTACCGCTTGAGCCCAAAGCCATCCACATGGTCATGTCCATCTCCTTATTGGAAATGTGTGGTTCGATACAGAGTCAGCAGTTCAATCCCATGCTCTGTTCCTGGATCATTCTGGCATTTGTTCATGTGATGAAAGGGCGAACAGGCATGGCTGCTTTTTTCATCTCGGGAGGATTTCTGGTAAAGTTGTACGGAATAGTGGCACTGCTCTTTGCGCCTTTCACCGGAAAGTATCGTTCGATGATGGTATGGATGGTCACCGCAATGGTGATACTGGCCTGTATTCCGATGTTGTATGGTGATGCATCTTTTGTGCTGCATGCTTATGTTGACTGGTACCATCGATTGCTGGGAAAGAACCAGGAAAACATCATGACCAATTTCACGGATGGCATGCAGGATATTTCTGCAATGGGGATGGTCAGAAGAATTATCGGCATCAGCAGTTTGTCGAATATGTTATTTCTTTTTCCTGCAGGAATACTGACCCTGCTTCCGTTGTTGAAGAGAAATTATTTTAATGACAATCGTTTCAGGTTATTTTATCTGGCACAGGTCTTGATCGGGCTTGTCATCTTCAGTACTTCCGCTGAATCCCCAACCTATGTGATCGCCGTTACAGGATTTGCGATCTGGTATGCTGCATTTGGTGAGGATCGTCCACAATGGATGAAGTGGATGTTGGTACTCCTGTTTCTGCTGACCATCTTATCCTCAACGGATTTATTTCCTTCGTATATCAGGAATACATTGATCAAGCCTTATGCACTGAAGGCGCTGCCCTGCGTATTGGCATGGGGAGTAATTACTGTTCAGTTATTGTTCTACAGGAGAGGGAATGTTGAAGCTTTGCAAACGACCAGCTGATTTCTCTACTATTGATGATGCATATTCATTCATGGTGAGGAATTCACCTTCTTTTTTAAGACTGTTTAATAGTTTTTGCAATCGTTCAACCAAATCATTTCCACAGATGCTTCTGGTGTAACGGGGGAGTCCGTATCCACTGATGTCTGTAAACTCCCAAGGATGGAAATAAAGGCTCAGTACACCATCATTCCTGAGTGTTTTGATCGCCAGTTTTTTATAGTATTCGAACGGAAAATTTTTAAAGCTCAGCCAGAACAGGGGAATCCGCAACGTGGGACTCACTGATGCAGGAATCCGCAGCAGTTCATTGTCGAAATAGGAGGTCTTGGGTAGATGCAGGTTGTTGTATCGACCGGGCAGCCAGGTGGGATGGATTGAGGCGTCATATAAATAACCAGCATTGTTGACTGCATCAACTGAAACAGGCATCATTCTTGGCATTCTCAATCCTGTGATTGATTTACCTGTCAGTTCCTCCAGTTTGGACCTGGAATCCTTCAGGTCTTTGACTTCAAACCTGCTATGGTAATATGTATGCGAAGCGATCTCATGTTTTTCACTCAGTTCCCTAATCTGCTCTGGAAAATATGTTGCGAAATGAGCCGTGGTAAACAAGGTTGCTCTAATGTCTTTATCCGACAAGATCGGAGAGATTGCATGAAGGCCAGACATCCCTACCGCCATTTGCTCAGTGATGCTCAAGTGTTTTCCATATTCCATCGGCATATCAAACTCTTCCACATCAAAGCTCAACAGGATGGTATTTTTCATAAGTTGGCATTTCTTATGATATAATGGGGTCTCGATTTATTTTGCATGAAAAGTTTGGCCAGGTAAACACCTATGATGCCCAATACCAATAAGTTCAATCCCCCGAAGAAGGAAATGGTGAGCATGATAGAAGCCCATCCAGCAACGGTATGCCCAGTGAGCAATGCAGAGAGCACATAGGGCAGGAATAACAAAGATATAATTGAAACAAATATTCCTAAATAGGCGGAAAAGTACAGCGGTTTGGTGCTGAAGGAAGTGAATCCCTTTACTCCAAGGTGGAACATCTTTGCAAAGGTATATTTGGTTTCCCCGCGCTGTCTTTCATTAGGCTCAAACTCAATACTAACTTGCTTGAATCCCATCCATTTGATCAGGCCCCTGAAAAAAAGATCCATCTCATTGAAATTACGCAGCTGTTCCAGTGCTTTCCCGCTGACCAGTCGAAAATCTGCTGATCCTTTTTCCAAACGGACTTCAGAGAATGTGGTAATGAAGGTGTAAAAAAGGGAAGAAGTCTTTTTTTTGAGATAGCCTTCATGGTTAGTCTCCTTGCGGTGGGTTCTTACGATTTCATATCCACGCTCATATTCCTTCAACATCATAGGGATCAATTCCGGAGGATGTTGTAGGTCGCAATCCATCATGATCACCATTTCAGCATCTGTATGGTCAAGCCCTGCCTTGATCGCATATTGGTGACCGAAGTTTCTTGAGAGTTCGATGTATTTTACCCTGTTGTCAATTTCTGCAAGTGATTGAATCGAGGAAAGCGTCTGGTCTGTGCTGCCATCATCAATAAAGATGATGGAAAAATCATAGTTGGTTGGACCCATGCACTTCGAGATCTCCTCATATATCGGCCTGATGTTTCCCTCCTCGTTGTGGGCCGGCAGTATCAGGGAAACTTTTTTCAAAAAAATAAATATTTAAACGCAAGTTATTTAAATTTTTGGCATCATTGAATTTTGTTTAACTGCTCATGTATAAATAGTATTAATGCATTTTCTTTGGAATATGCGGTAATCAACCTCCCTAAACCTTCCCCCGCTTAATCTCTTCCACCACCGCTGGATCAAGCAGTGTTGATGTATCGCCAATATTGTCAAGCTCGTTCTCAGCAATTTTGCGGAGGATGCGGCGCATGATCTTTCCACTCCTGGTCTTGGGCAATCCTGAGACCAGTTGTATTTTATCCGGTTTGGCAATCGGCCCGATGATGCGGCTGACGGTTGCAGTGATGTCGCGGCGGGTCATATCCTCATCGCCATGTGTGCCGCTGTAAATGACAAAAGCATAGATGCCCTGTCCTTTCACGTCATGCGGATACCCTACCACAGCACTTTCCACAACACCTGCGTGCATGTTGATGGCATTCTCCACCTCGGCGGTACCGATACGGTGTCCGCTGACATTGAGTACGTCATCAACGCGGCCCGTTATCCGGTAGAAACCATTTTCATCCCTGTAGGCTCCATCACCCGTGAAATAGAGGTTCTCATAGGTGGCAAAATAATTGGTGCGGCAGCGTTCATGGTCGCCATAAGTGGTCCTGAGGGTTGCAGGCCAGGGTGATTTGATGCAGAGGTTGCCGGTTACGTTATTGTCTGTTATTTCCACGCCCTTCTCATCCACCAGCAAAGGCTGCACACCCGGCATGGGCAGGGTAGCATAGCTTGGTTTGGAGGGGGTGATGCCTGCCAGGTTGCTGATCAGTACACCGCCGGTTTCGGTCTGCCACCAGGTGTCCACAATCGGGCATTTTCTTTTTCCTATATGTTCATCATACCATAGCCATGCCTCTTCGTTGATGGGTTCACCCACTGTACCCAAGACCCTAAGCGAGCTGAGGTCCTTGTTCTGCAAGGGTCCCAGTCCGAAGGCCATCAGGCTTCTGATGGCAGTAGGGGCTGTGTAGAGGATGTTCACCTTGAACTTGTCGATGATGTCCCAGAAACGGCCTGCATCAGGGAAGGTTGGAATCCCTTCAAACATCAAAGAAGTAGCCCCTGCACTGAGCGGCCCGTAGACGATATAAGAATGGCCGGTAATCCAGCCGATATCAGCCGTGCAGAAATGGATTTCCTGCGGCTTGTATTGAAACACATTGACAAAAGTATAGTTGGTATAGACCATGTATCCGCCGCAGGTATGCACAACACCCTTGGGTTTTCCGGTTGATCCGGAAGTATAAAGAATGAACAGCGGATCTTCTGCATCCATGGTTTCTGCGGGGCAGTCAGGATTGCCTGCCGTTTCTACTTTTCGCACTTCATCTTCCCACCACACATCACGTCCCTTGATCATGCTGACAGCAGAACGGGTATGGGTATAGACGATAACACGTTTGACGAATTTGCAGCTGATCAGCGCATCATCAATCACATTTTTCAATGGGATGTCTTTGGCGCCACGGAAGGCACCATCGCAGGTGATGATGAATTCGGCATTGGCATCCTGCAGGCGGTCTGCAATGCTTTGTGCACTGAAACCACCGAAGATCACAGAATGGATGGCACCTATCCTTGCACAGCCCAAAACGGCGATGGCCAGCTCAGGGATCATCCCCATGTAAATACAAACGCGGTCACCTTTCTTGACGCCATTGTTCTTGAGTACGTTGGCAAACTGGTTCACCTTGGTATGCAGCTGTGCATAGGTGAGCATGCGGTGATGATCATTCGGATCGTTGGGTTCCCAGATGATGGCAGGTTGGTTGGCCTTATCGGCAAGGTGCCTGTCGATGCAGTTTTCTGTAATGTTGAGTTGCGCGCCTTTGAACCATTGAACAGAAGGCTCCTTGAAGTTCCAGTCCAGGACCCTGTCCCAGGGCTTCTTCCATTGAAAGTGGCTGGCTACCTCGCCCCAAAAACCTTCAGGGTCTTCAACACTTTTCTTCCACGCTTCCTGGTAACCCTCGTACGACGTAATCTGATATGGATAGCTCATAAGGCATTTAAAATTTAAGACCGGTAAGTTAAAAAAAAACAGATTCTTCCCGATATATTTTTATCTTGACAGGAAATTAACCGCTTAAAACAATTGCCTGATATGCAATCAACTGCAGAAAAAAAGACCATCAGAAAAGTGATATTCGCCTCCTCTGTGGGTACGCTGATCGAATGGTACGATTTTTACATTTTTGGTAGTCTTGCGCCCATTATTGCAATGCAGTTTTTCCCCAAGACCAATCCCACTGCTGCATTATTGTCAACCCTTGCAACCTTTGCAGCAGGCTTTATTGTCAGGCCTTTTGGCGCACTGGTCTTCGGCCGTCTGGGCGATATGGTAGGAAGAAAATACACGTTCTTGTTGACCCTGATCCTGATGGGCGGATCAACCTTCGCCATAGGACTGGTTCCGGGGTATGATTCCATTGGATTTGCCGCACCTTTGATTGTATTGCTCCTGCGTTTGGTGCAAGGCCTGGCACTCGGCGGAGAATATGGCGGCGCAGCCACCTATGTTGCAGAACACTCTCCGGCAGAACGCAGGGGATACTATACGAGTTGGATACAAACCACAGCCACACTGGGTTTGCTCTTGTCACTCGGCATTATCCTGATCACCCGAAAAAGCCTTGCCCCCAACGATGCGGACTCCATCAAAGCCTTTGAAGACTGGGGATGGCGCATACCTTTTTGGTTTTCTGTTGTGCTGGTGGGTATGAGCATTTATATCAGGCTGAAGATGCATGAATCACCGCTTTTCAGCAAGTTGAAGGCGGAAGGCAAGACTTCTAAGAATCCTATCAAGGAAAGTCTCATGCACAAGGGCAACCTCAAAATGGTTTTGCTGTCCTTGTTCGGTGCCACCATGGGACAGGGTGTGGTATGGTATACCGGTCAGTTCTACGCACAAACCTTTTTGGAAACCGCTTGTAAAGTTGACTTTGAACAAACCAGGACCATCCTGATCTGGGCCATCATCTTTGCCACACCGCTTTTCATTTTCTTTGGTAACCTCAGCGACAAAATCGGAAGGAAATGGATCATCATGGCGGGCTTGTTCCTGGCGGTGATTTCCTATCGTCCCATCTATACCAAGATGCTGGCCGTGGCTTCCACCAAAGACATTGTGTTGGATGATGCCAAAACAAAGATTGAGCGGGTCATCAATCCAGCCAACGGGAAAGACCACAGCATCCAAACCACGACTACCGTTCGTTTGTATCAAAATGGTATCACCGAAAAGCTGGTGCACAAGGATACCTTGTATGCCAACGGACTCGAAAAGCCAGAAACCATCGATAAGCTTTCAAAAGAGCTTCCGGATGAGGGGTATTGGACGATGGTGGTACTGATCTTTGTACAAATCGTTTTTGTTACGATGGTATATGGTCCTATCGCAGCATTTTTGGTGGAGATCTTCCCCACAAAAATCAGGTACACCTCGATGAGCCTTCCTTATCACCTGGGCAATGGTGTGTTTGGGGGCATGACGCCATTTATCGCCGTATTGTTGGGAACTTTGTATGCGGGTGATGTATTGGTAGGGCTCTGGTATCCTATCGCCATTGCAGTGGTATGCCTTGTGATTGGTACCATCTACCTGTCCAACAAAATTGATCCTGAAGTAAACGATTGATGCTGACAGCGTGTCTGCATCGCCCCACACCATAAACGCATAAACCAAGAAGATGAACACGATTAAAAAATATTTAGGCCTTGTCTGGATCGCCCTTGCAATATATTCTTATAGCATTCTGTTAAAAACGGCCTTGGAGCGGATTAGGCTGGTGCCAGGCACTGATACCATCATCCAATGGAGTATATTTGCCATCATCTTTTTGCCCATCGCGATCGGGTTCGTGATGTTTGGTTGGATGGCATTCAAAGGGGCTTACGACCAGTTGCCATCATCCAGTGATGAGGTGGAAGATTAAGCAAAATACATGTCCATCAAAGTTGATCATATCCTCAAGCAATACGGCGATCAGAAAGCGGTAGACCATATCAGTTTTGAAGTGGGCGCTGGAGAGATTGTTGGGTTTTTAGGCCCCAATGGGGCGGGCAAGTCCACTACCATGAAAATGATCACGGGCTTTCTTCGTCCGGATGAAGGACGCATAGAGGTCTGCGGCATCCCGGTTGAAGGGGAAGCCATCGCCACCAAAAAAAAGATAGGCTACCTGCCAGAGCTGAACCCGCTTTACCATGAAATGTATGTGCGGGAGTACCTGGGCTTGATGGCTGGTCTTCATAAGATAACCGCACCGGCTAAAAGAATTGAAGCTGTTATCCAACTCACGGGCTTAACACCAGAAGCACACAAGGAAATAGGACAATTGTCAAAGGGATATAAACAAAGGGTTGGGCTTGCGGCAGCTTTGTTGCATGATCCTGAAGTGCTGATCCTGGATGAGCCAACCACGGGCCTTGATCCCAACCAGATTGTTGAAATCAGGGAAGTGATCAGGAACCTGGGCAAGAACAAGACCATTCTTTTCTCTACCCATATTTTACAGGAAGTCGAAGCCCTTTGCGAGCGGGTCATTGTGGTCAACAAGGGTAAAATTGTGGCAGACGATAGCATTGAAAATCTTAAAAAGCAGCAGTCTTCCTCAAGCATTCGGGTCGGGTTCAGGGAAGAAGTATCCAAAGAGGCGTTGAATTCCATTGCAGGTGTCGTGGGGGTGTTGAACCTTGGCGCAACAGCATGGGAGCTTGAAACCACTGATCCGGATGCATTGAGCAAAGAACTTATGGGTTTCGCTTTGCAACATAATGTGAATATCGTTTCTTTGCACACGCAAGCCCGGCGCCTGGAGGATATTTTCAGGGACCTTACCGGGGAGGCCATTTGATTTTCTCCTATACAAGCAGAACAACCCTTAAAATAAATCATCATGAGTTTAATTGCCAGCATCCATGCAAGACAAATCCTAGACAGTCGTGGTAATCCCACAGTAGAAGTTGATGTCATCACCGAAAGCGGTTTCATTGGCCGTGCAGCAGTTCCGTCTGGGGCTTCTACCGGTAAACACGAAGCCGTTGAGCTCCGTGATGGCGACAAGTCCGTTTATGTTGGGAAAGGCGTCTTGAAAGCAATTGACAACGTAAACAATATCATTGCTCCCAAACTATTGGGTATTCCTGCCACAGAACAGGCACTGATTGACAGGATGTTGATTGAGTTGGATGGTACCGCAAACAAAGCCAAATTGGGCGCCAATGCAACGCTGGCCGTTTCTATGGCTGTTGCCAAGGCTGGTGCGCAGGCCAGCAACCTCAACCTCTACAGGTACCTGGGTGGTGTAAATGCCATCACGTTGCCGGTTCCGTTGATGAACATCCTCAACGGCGGCGCACATGCCGACAACAAGATTGATTTCCAGGAATTCATGATCGTTCCAACCGGTGCAGCAACCTTCAGCGAAGGTCTTCGCTGGGGCGTTGAGATTTTTCACCAGTTGAAAACAGTATTGAAGAAGAAAGGCTACAGCACCAACGTAGGTGATGAAGGTGGATTTGCTCCAGATATCCAGAGCAACGAAGAGGCGATTGAAACAGTATTGCAAGCCATCGAGGCCGCAGGGTACAAGCCTGGTGAGCAGATCTTCATTGCCATGGACGCCGCCACCAGCGAAATGTACAACGAGGCCGACAATACCTACAAGTTTTACAAGAGCTCAGGAAAGGTCATCAGCAGCGATGAGATGGTTGCTTATTGGACGGAGTGGGTTGATAAATATCCCATCATCTCCATCGAAGATGGCATGGCAGAAGACGATTGGGATGGCTGGAAGAAATTGACCGAATCAGTGGGCAACAGGTGCCAGCTGGTGGGTGATGATCTTTTCGTGACCAACGTATTGCGCTTGCAGCAAGGAATTGACAGGGGTATTGCCAACAGCATCCTTGTAAAAGTGAACCAGATCGGAACCGTTACAGAAACGATCAATGCTGTTCGTTTGGCACAAACCAACGGATACACGTCTATCATGAGCCATCGCTCTGGTGAAACAGAAGATACAACCATTGCGGATTTGGCAGTGGCCCTGAACTGCGGACAAATCAAAACCGGTTCAGCTTCCCGCACAGACCGCATGGCAAAATACAACCAGCTTCTCCGCATTGAAGAGGAATTGGGTGTGAACGCAGTTTACCCGAAAATGTAGTTTGGGGTTTAATGGTTTAGAGGTTTAGGGGTTGAGTGGTGTAGGGGTTTAGGGGTTATCAATCGCTAAACCCCTAAACATTTCAGACCACCCCCAACCCCTGCTTGGCAAGTTCAACCCCTCAACCTTTAAACCTCTAAACCTTTAAACCTTTCAACCCCTTCAACCCCTTCAACCTCCCTCAACCTCCCTCAACCTTTAAACCTCTAAACCTTTAAACCCCTCAACCTCTCAACCCCCAGCAATGAAAATCCTCCTTGTACCAGACAAATTCAAAGGCAGCATAGACTCCATCACACTGTGCAAGCTGATGCAACAAGCGATTGCTGCGTCATATCCCGATGCGGAGGTGGAATCTTTTCCCATGGCCGACGGAGGTGACGGATATTCCTCCATCATCAAACATTATTTTGGCACCAAAGATGCGCAGGCATTGACGGTTGACCCGTTGATGAGACAGATAAAAGCCAGTTACCAAATTTCACAGGATGGATCTGCTGCCTATATTGAAATGGCAGCCGCAAGCGGGTTGGCATTGCTTGCTGACAATGAGCGGAACCCTATGAAGACATCCAGCTATGGTACAGGTTTGATGATCTTGGATGCCATCAAAAGAGGGGCAAAAGAAATTTATTTGGGCATCGGAGGAAGCGCCACCAATGATGGCGGCATTGGTATGGCGGATGCATTGGGGTATATCTTCCTAGACAAGAACGGGGATCCCCTGGAACCCTGTGGAGAGAACCTTTCTTCCATCAATGAAATTGTCATGCCGGAAACAGACCTTCTTGAAGACATTCACTTTACAGTAGCCTATGACGTGAGCAATCCTTTTTTTGGTCTTGATGGCGCAGCGCATGTATACGCGCCGCAAAAAGGCGCAGACGCAGCGCAGGTGGACGAATTGGACGAAGGATTGAAACACCTTGATACCGTTTTCATGAAGTATTTTGGAAGATCTGTCGAAGTTGCTCCCGGTGCTGGTGCTGCTGGAGGAATGGGTGGCGGTTGCGATGTTTTTCTTGGTGCAAGATTGGTGCCGGGGATTGATTACCTGATCGAATCCATTTCACTTGATGATAAAATAGCAGCAGCGGACATCCTCATCACTGGTGAAGGAAGGCTGGACGAGCAATCCTTTCAGGGCAAGGTGTTGGGCAAGCTCATTGGTCATGCAAGAACCCATGGCACCAAACTGTATGCCATCTGTGGAGACAGTTCCATGCCAATCAAAGACCTCAATGCAATGGGCGTAGACAGGCTTGTTACACTAACCGCACTGGCAGGCTCCAAAGAAGAGGCCATGGCCCATCCAGACAAGTTTCTGTCTGCCGCAATAAAAAAAATACTTTAGATTTAAGGTATGATACGACAGGTCAGCATTTGGAAAGTATACCTACATCAGCACTGTCCCGTCTTTCAAAAATTCTAAATTGCTGTGGTACTGACGAAGGATTTATTAAACCAGTGGGGAAAGGAAAAAAAGCCTTTTGTTTTCTTGATTGATTTTGAGTGCAAAAAGCCTCTTGCCTGGTTGATGGAAGATTGTGCGGATGATTTCAAGTATAATTTTCAAGGGGTTTCCAATCACAACTTTTCAAAATCAGTAAGTCAATTCCAGTTTAATTCATCTCCGATTTCTATTCAAGAATATGCAGTCAAGTTCAATAAAGTAAAGGAACATATTGCTTACGGCAATAGTTTTTTAATCAACCTTACCTGTACAACACCAATCACTACAGACTTGTCGCACCAAGATATCTTTGAAGCGACTTCGTCAAAATACAGGGTATGGTTCAAAAACAATTTTGTTTGTTTTTCTCCAGAAACATTTATTAAAATCAAAAATGGGAGAATATATTCTTTTCCAATGAAGGGAACAATTGATGCAAACATTCAGGATGCCAAAGCAATCATTCTAAACAATCCCAAAGAACAAGCGGAACACGCAACCATCGTTGATCTCATTCGAAACGACCTGAGTCGGGTCTCCAAAAATGTTAAGGTTCTGAGGTACCGATTCTATGAAGAATTGCAAACCCAGCAGGGAAAGATTGGGCAGGTAAGTTCAGAAATCGCAGGTGAATTGCCCGATAATTTCAACGATTGCATTGGAGATATAATTTTTAATTTATTGCCAGCAGGATCAGTGTCCGGTGCTCCCAAGAAAAAAACCATGGAAGCAATTCGTGAGATTGAGGGGTTAGAGCGTGGATATTATACGGGTATCGCAGGTTATTTTGATGGAGAAGAATTGGATAGTTGTGTTCTGATCAGGTATGTAGACGATAAAAATATTTTCAGAAGTGGTGGCGGGGTTACATTTCAGAGTACGTTGGCGGAAGAATATCAGGAAATGATCGACAAAATTTATGTTCCAATTTATTGAATCAATCAGGATAAAAGAGGGGAGAATTGAGCGCCTCGATTACCATCAATCGAGGGTAAATAGAACGTTATTGAATTTTGGGAAGCCCCCTTTTCTTCAGCTCAATGGAATCATTACTCCGAATGCATTGAATGCAAGTGGTGTGGTCAAGTGTCGTGTAAAATACGACCTTCAACAGGTGCTCGACATAACCTATTCTGCATATGCTGTAAAAAAAATCAGCAGCATCTCTGTGGTAGAATTGGAAGGAAGAAAATATGACTTTAAATACGCTGACAGGGAATGGATTACGAATTTACTTTTGAACGCCGGCACCGATGAAATCATCATGACGGATCAGGGTATTGTTAAAGACGCCTCATATGCAAACCTTGCTTTTTTTGATGGCGAGTGTTGGTATACCCCTCAAATTCCCTTGTTGGAAGGAACCCAAAGGGCTTTTTTGCTTGAGGCCAATAAAATTCAAGTTTCAGAAATTAGAACCAGTAATTTGCACCAATACCAAATGGTAAAGTTTATCAATGCAATGATGACATGGGAGGAATCCCCAACTATACCCATGTCTTTGTTAACTTAGTTTCATCCAAAGGTTAAATGGATTTATTATGAAAAACGTTTTTTCACTTGCTTTTTTCATCCTTGCCTCAGTTTTTTCGTTCGCGCAATACTCCTCTCGAATTCCCGTTTGGGATAAAAGTTTCAATGAAATAGCCCAAGAAGATTGGCTGATTAAACCTCCCACAGCAAAAGCCAATGTATACATTGCCGAAAAAGAAGGAAGCCTCATCCTTTACAATGGTTTGGTGCGCAGAAGTTTTAAGGTTGCTCCCAATTTTGCCTGTTATGATTTTCAGAACATGGCTAGCTCACAGCAATTGCTGCGTGCCATCAGGCCTGAAGCCAAGATCATCATTGATGGAAAGGAATACAATGTTGGTGGAGTGATTGGCCAACAGGAAAAAGCATACCTGCAACAAGAATGGATCAAGGACTTCAAGGCCGGGGCAGAGGATTTTATGTTTACTGGTTATACAGTTACCGACATCAAACCATACATCAACTGGAAAAGAACAACCTGGGCATCGGTAAACAAGCAGGCCACCGGAAAAGCATTGGCCGTCAACTTCAGGTCTGCATCTCCATCACTCAACAACCTTGCAGTGGTGGTGCATTATGAGTTGTATGATGGGATTCCCCTCATTGTCAAGTGGGTGGAGCTCATCAACAAAAGCAGCAACAACATCGTGGTGAACAGGATTGTCAACGAGTCGCTTGGGCTTGTTGAAGAGGAGAGTGCGGTGGTAGGATCGCCCGAGCAAATGAAAAAACAGCACGGTATCTATGTTGAAACCAACTATGCGTTCAACAATGCCATGCGCTATGACATCAGCGACCAAACCACCCACTGGGTTACTGACTCCTCCTATACCTCCCAGGTCAATTACAACTACCAGACGCCTTGTGTCTTAGAGGTCTATCCTGAAAAGGTCAAAGCGGTTGTGCTTGCACCAGGTGAAGGCATCAAATCTCCCAGAACGCACGAATTGTTGATGGACAGCTATGACCGTGAAAGAAGGGGGATGATGATCCAGCGCATGTATGCCACCGTTGCTCCCTGGACCACCCAGAACCCCATTTTCATGCATTTGGTCAGCCGCAATGACCAGCAAGTTTTAACTGCCGTTGACCAGTGTGCTGCAACCGGTTATGAGGCCCTGATCCTCAGCTTTGGCAGCCATTGCAACATGGAAGACACCAGTGCTGCAAACATCGCCCGCTGGAAGAAGCTGACGGATTATGCCCACAGCAAGGGAATCCTTGTTGGCAGCTATTCCCTGTTCAGCAGCAGGAGGATCAACGATGAAACAGACGTCATCGATCCCAAAACAGGCAAGCCCGGTGGCGCATTCTTTGGGAATGCTCCCTGCATGGGAAGCCAATGGGGCCTGACCTATATTGACAAACTGAAATACTTCATCACCAAAACAGGCTTTGATTTGTTTGAAAATGATGGTCCATATCCTGGCGATGTTTGCGCGTCAACCGTTCATCCTGGCCACAAAGGACTGGATGATTCACAGTGGAGACAAATGGAATTGCAGAAAGGGCTTTACCGCTGGTGCAACGAGAATGGCGTTTATGTCAATGCGCCTGATTGGTATTTTCTGGACGGTACCCACAAGATTGGCATCGGATACCGTGAGGTCAATTTCTCCCTCTCCCGTGATCAGCAAAAAATCCTGAACAGGCAAAACATCCACGACGGCACCTTTGAAAAACTTCCTTCGATGAGCTGGGGATTTGTGCCGCTTACCCGTTACCAGGGTGGTGGGCCAGAGGCTGTTTTGGAGCCCCTGAAAGACCATCTCAAGGACTATGAAATGCTGATGGTCCAGTATTACGGAGCAGGGGTACAGGCTTGTTACAGGGGCCCCAGGCTTTACGATACCACCACAACCAAGGCACTTGTTTCCAACACCGTTTCATGGTACAAAAAGTACCGCGATATCCTGAATGCGCCTATCGTTCATTTGAGAAGGGCAGATGGTCGCGATTGGGATGGTTTTATGCACGTTAGCCCAACCTTGAAAGACAGGGCTTTCGTATTGCTTTTCAATCCAACGGATCAGGTCATCAACCGTCAGGTGTCCATTCCGCTGTATTACACTGGACTTGGCCCCAAGGCCTTTGTTTTTGAAAAAGATGCCATCCATCGGCAGATAATGGCTGATAACAAAGGCAACCTCAAACTGAGCGTGAGCATTCCTGCCGGAGGCTATACCTGGTATGTGATACGCGAAATCAACTAAAAGCAAAAGGGCGGAATTTATTCCGCCTTTTTTTTGCCCAAATTGTAAAAAAGATTTTGCTCATTCAATATAAGTCTATAAATTTGGTGGACTAAATACGATGTCACGTGGCCGAGGGGTTAGGCAGAGGTCCACAAAACCTTCGATGGCGGTTCGACTCCGTCCGTGGCCTCAATGATGATCTTGCATTCTTTGGGGTGCAGAAGGGGTTGCTTATAATTTTAAGTAATCCCTTCTCTTTTTCTCCTCCATCTTCTCGATGGCATAACGGAGCATGGTCCTGGGCATGCGGGTGGCGAATTCATCAAGGAATTCCTCAATGGCCAATGGGTCTTTTTTCCATCCCTCCCTGAGCATCCATCCTGTCGCTTTATGCATCAGGTCGTGTTTGTGGGAGAGCATGATTTTACTGAGTTCCAGGATATCTTTTAGGTCATTGTTTTTTCTGATAAAGTGCCAGGTGGCCACTACGGCTATGCGGTTTCTCCATAACAGTGGGTCGACGGCAAGTGTGTACAATATTTTTCTGTCCTTGTCCTCCAACCATTGGCCGAGGATGATGTGTGCACTCGCATCCACCAGGTCCCAGTTGTTGACACGGTCTGCTTTTTTCAGGTAAAGGTCTACCCATTCTTTTTCCTTGCCTGTTTTTTTGCCCTCACGGAATTTCTCACACATGATGAGAATGCCTGTTAGTCTCTCTTCATGATATCCTGAATCGAGCAGCGCAATGATGGTTTCTTTGCTGGTGGTTGAATGGTGTTTTTGTACTACAGTTCTTTGGTTGGGAACAGTAATGCCATGAAACTTATCGCCTTCTCCGTATTGTCCCTTTCCTGTCTTGAAAAAACGGGGCAGGAATGCGGCCTTCTCTGCAGTAGCAAAGGCTTTCAGGTCTTTGACGATTGCCGTGAAACTTCCCATCCTAGGCGGCAAGTTTTTTCAGCGCTGCAACAAATGCATCAAGTTCTTCCACTGTTGTATATACATTCGGTGTGATGCGGCAGCCATGCACATTGGCCGTGTCAATGGCAACAGTAAAAATTTTGTGCTCGTCCATCAGTCGTTTTGCGAGGTCTGCTGGTTTCATCCCAGCGATGCCTACGTTGGCAATACCACAAGAACGCTTATCGTCTGTTGGCGTATTGATGATGATTTTAGGAACATTTTTTACCCTGCTGGTCCAGTATTGTTGTATGTACCGAAGCCGCTTTTCTTTTCTTTCAGCCCCAATCATGTTGTAAAAATCAATGGCATCTTCAATGGTAAGATCTGTTGCACAGGCATGTGTACCAATATGGTTCAGTCTGCGGATGTCCGAGAGGTCTTTTGTTCCATCACCAATCAGTGGCCAGGTTTTGGCAATCTTTTCTTTTTTGACAAACAGGAAACCTGCACCCAGTGGCACACTCATCCATTTGTGCAGCGATGTTCCATAGTAGTCGCAGTCGAGTTCACTGATCTTGTACTGAATATGGGCAAATGCATGTGCGCCATCCACCATCACCTCAACCCCTTTGCTGTGTGCCATGTCGCAAATTTTTCTAACAGGCAGTATTTGTCCGGTGATGTTGACCATATGGGGAACCATCATGAGCTTGGTTTTTGGGGTAATCGCTTTCTCATACAGCGAAACAATCTCCTCATCGGAAGCAGGAAGATTGGGGATAGAAACCTTGTTCAATACAACACCATATCTTTTTGATACCTGTTCAAACATATCAAGCATTGAACCATAGTCCTGGATGGCCATCAAAGCCTCGTCGCCAGCTTTCCAGTCTTGGCCGGCAATGATCAAGTCCAAGGACTCTGTCGTGTTTCTGGTGATGATCAGCTCCTCAGGGCTACAACCCGCTACGGCAGCCAGTTTTGCAGCCATGCGTTTTTTGTTGTCCCTTTGGACCGTCCGCATATAATAAGACCCCTGGTAGTTGATATCCCTGATGTGTTGGATGTATTTTTCCAGCGTGGGTTGTGGAATGAAATTGTAGAAGCCATTTTCCAGGTTGATGTAATCTGGTTTGAGCATGTATTGTGTCCTGATCTGGTTCCAGAACTGGTCGTCAGCAGCCAATGCTGCAGCACTGGAATGTTTCTTTGTTTCAAAAAGGGCGGCCAGTGCATCCATGCCCAATGTGGCACCTATGCCGGTGAGGGTTGCGTTTTTGATGAATGATCTCTTGTTCATGAGATCAATTTAATCAAAAATCAGGAATCAGTAGAAAACCTCAAACTTAATTTTTACTTCATTGTCAACCTGTTTCAACATAAAGCTGGGTCTTGTAACCTTGAAGTCTTCCAGCAGGAAGATAAAACCACCTGTAACCTGCGTTGAACCGTTCACGTTTTTAGCAGTGGCCTTGAAGCTGGTCTCCTTGCTTATGCCATGGAATTGCAGGGTTCCTCTGACATCCAGCTCGCCATTTTTGGACTCAGTAATTCCAGTGCTCACAAAACTGATGTTGGGGAATTTCAGGGCTTCTGTGACTTCGAGCGTATGGGCATCCCGGTTGGAGCTCTTTGAATCGAAAGAACTGATTTTCGCTACAATGGCTACTTTTTCAATGTTACCATCTGCCTTCAGCTGCACAACACCGTTCACCTCTGAAGACACGGCATCCCAGGCATGCAATACATGGTTCATGGAATAAGTGATGGTAGACTTTTTCTTGTCAAGCGGCTTTTTGGCTTGTGCCAAAAGCAAGGCGGGCGATAAGAGCAATAAGATGAGGGTACGCATCATTTAAAATTTAATGGCGATGACGGCAGCAGCATAGCTGGCAAAGGCGGTATAGGCGGCTGCACGGTGGTATGGTTTAAACTTGGGGTCTCCGGCTTTGTCTGCCAATAAATTGGTTGCAATCATGCTGGACATGTGCACTACTGAAAGCCATTTGTGGATGCGGATCGCAGATATTTTCT
Organism: Chitinophagaceae bacterium; assembly: GCA_947442625.1. Taxonomy (GTDB): domain Bacteria; phylum Bacteroidota; class Bacteroidia; order Chitinophagales; family Chitinophagaceae; genus Pollutibacter. The sequence goes on along the minus strand of CANEWJ010000014.1, from coordinate 4,435 downwards.
TGTCTCTGTTGATCAATGGTGGTGGCGCAAACAAAGACATGACTGCTGTTGTAGAATAGGTGATGTTGACAAAAGCACCCAATCCTTCGTGTACGTCTTTTAGTTTTGAATAGTCATTCCCCATCGCATTGTAGAGCCTGCTTCCCACAATACCCTGACCAATCATTCCACCCAAAGTGGCAAACCCAAGCACCTGGTGGGTGACCAGCATTCCTCTTCTGAGTTTGAGTTCTTTTTCACGGTTTACGGTGGTCAGTGGTGAAATAGGCCTCAACAATCCTTTTTGTCCCCAGAAAATCCTTTGGGTCAAGAGCATTTTTTTGGGGAGTAATTCTGTTGTGGTGTCCTGGGTTTTCATCAGGTCGCTCAGCAGATCATCCTGAGAGAATCCAGTAGATGTGATGAAGGCAAAAAAGAGTAAGAAAAAATATTTCATGTGGAATGTGTTCTGTTGATACAAAGATACCAATAGATCATGAGCAATTTTAGGGTTACTTTTCCCATATACGTGTATTAATGAGTAGTTAATACATAAGCAATGCTACAAAAAACCTATTTTAAGACTAAGGACTATTGCAAAGTAAAGTTCAGCTTCAAGCCAGAGTTGGCTGAAACTGTTGAAATCCTTGGCTTGAACAGCGACTGGCAAAATGCCATCATCATGAGCAAAAAAAAAGATGGCAGTTTTAGTGCAGAAGTCAATCTTCCTAAGGAATCCACCCATGAGTTCAAATACCTGGTAGACAATGCTGAGTGGTTGAACGAGCCGGAAGCTGATCAGCAAGTCCCCAACACCTTTGGGACCAGCAACAGTGTGATCAGCCTTTAATCCTTCTCAGAAAACAAGCATCTTCAGCTCAACAGGCCAAGGCCTCTTCAACCCTTCAACAAGACGAAAGCTTCTTCAACCTCATCAACAGACCAAGGCCCCTTGATTCCTGGGCTGTATGTCTATATGCGGCAGTATTGCTGCGCGAAAGAGGCACTCTTGTGCCCAACCCATCCCCTGAAAGTAAATTAACAAGCCAAAACGAAGGATGTTAGCCATTTTTTACGGAAATTCGCATTCCCTATTGAATTTATTCAACCCTTACTCAACAATATTGAAAAATGAGCAGTAAACCTACAACCCTGTTTGATAAAGTATGGGATGCGCATGTGGTAAGAGATATCCAGGATGGTCCTGATGTTTTTCTTATCGACCGCCATTTCATCCACGAAGTGACCAGTCCTGTTGCCTTCCTCGGACTCAAGAACAGGAATGTCAGTGTGATGTTTCCTGAAAGGACTTTTGCAACAGCAGACCACAATACACCAACCATCAACCAACACCTTCCGGTGCAGGATCCCCTTTCAGCCAACCAGCTGAAAGCCCTTGAAGAAAATACTGCAAAGCATGGCATTTCCCATTGGGGCCTGGGCAATCCGAAGAACGGTATCGTTCACGTGGTGGGGCCTGAGAATGGCATCACCCTTCCGGGCATGACCATTGTTTGCGGAGATTCCCATACCTCAACACATGGTGCCTTTGGTTGTATTGCCTTTGGTATCGGTACTTCAGAGGTAGAGATGGTGTTGGCTTCGCAGTGCATCATGCAACCCAAGCCCAAGAAAATGCGGATCAATGTCAATGGCGAAATGCACAAAGGGGTAACTGCCAAGGATGTTGTCTTGTACATCATCTCAAAATTGACTGCTGCAGGTGCCACGGGTTATTTTGTGGAATATGCTGGTTCAGTATTTGAAAGCATGAGCATGGAAGGCCGCATGACGGTTTGTAACATGAGCATTGAAATGGGTGCACGCGGAGGAATGATTGCTCCGGATGAAACCACTTTCAATTACATCAAAGGCCGCGAGAAAGCACCAACAGGCCAAGCCTGGGACGATGCTTTGGCTTACTGGAAAACCTTGAAAACTGATGAAGGCGCAAGCTTTGATATCGAACACAATTATGATGGCGCTGAGATTGAGCCGATGATCACCTACGGTACCAATCCTGGTATGGGCATGGGTATCACGGAATTGATTCCATCTGCCGAAGACATCGATGCAGGAAAGGCAAGCTTCGCAAAATCCCTTCAATACATGGGATTCCATGAAAAGGAGCCGATGCTGGGAAAGAAAATTGATTATGTTTTCATCGGAAGTTGCACCAACGGACGGATTGAAGATTTCAGGGCTTTTGCCTCTATTGTAAAAGGAAGAAAAAAGGCAGACAACGTCACAGCATGGGTTGTACCTGGTTCGCATGTGGTGGAAGCACAAATCAGGGAAGAAGGAATTTATGATATCCTCATTGAAGCAGGATTTGAACTGCGTCAGCCAGGATGTTCTGCCTGTCTTGCCATGAACGATGACAAAATTCCTGCAGGAAAATATGCTGTAAGCACCAGCAACAGGAACTTTGAAGGTCGTCAGGGTCCTGGTGCCAGAACCCTTTTGGCCAGCCCATTGGTGGCTGCCGCTGCTGCTGTTACAGGACAAGTTACTGACCCAAGAACCCTGATCGCTTAAATTTATTACAATGGCTTACGATAAATTCACCGTATTAAAGAGCACTGCAGTTCCACTGCCCATCGAAAACGTAGACACAGACCAGATCATTCCTGCCCGCTTTTTGAAGGCAACAAAGAGGGAAGGATTTGGCGATAACCTGTTCCGCGACTGGAGGTACAATGGAGATGATACGCCGAAGACAGATTTCGTGTTGAACAATTCCATCTACAGCGGTAAAATCCTTGTTGGTGGTAAAAATTTCGGAAGCGGAAGCAGCCGCGAGCATGCAGCCTGGGCCATTTATGATTATGGATTCCGTTGTGTGGTGTCAAGCTTTTTTGCAGACATCTTCAAGAACAATTCAATGAACATCGGCATCCTGCCGGTGCAGGTTTCAGATGCATTTTTGCACAAGATTTTTTCTGCTATCGAAGCAGATCCAAATGCGGAACTGGAAGTGAATCTTCCCGAGCAAACCGTTACCATCCTGGCAACGGGAGAAAGCGAGTCTTTCGACATCAACGGTTACAAAAAGCACAACCTGGTGAACGGGTTTGATGATATTGATTATTTGCAGGCGATGAGAGAAGAGATCGTGGCCTTTGCACAAAAAAGCCGCTACTAGGCCAAGCCTGGTGATAAACGATCATGCCCAAATCTACCCGTTATATTGAGATCATGGACACCACCCTCAGGGATGGTGAACAAACCAGCGGCGTTTCATTTTCTGCAAGTGAGAAACTGACGATTGCACAAATCCTGCTGACCGAAGTCAAGGTTGACAGGATTGAAATTGCATCGGCAAGGGTTTCAGACGGCGAGTTTGAAGCGGTAAAAAAAATCACCCGTTGGGCAAAGGCCAAGGGCATGCTTGGCAAGGTGGAGGTATTGACCTTTGTTGATGGAACAATATCCATTGACTGGATGGTCAAGGCTGGAGCCAAGGTGCAGAACTTGCTCACAAAAGGCTCTCTGAATCACCTCACCCATCAATTGAAAAAAACGCCCGCACAACATTTTGCAGAAATTGCCAAAGTGATTGTGCTGGCCAAGAAAAAAGGGATTGATACCAATGTGTATTTGGAAGATTGGAGCAATGGCATGCGCAGCTCTCCGGACTATGTTTTCCAGTACCTTGATTTTATAGCAACACAACCTGTGAAAAGGGTCATGCTTCCTGATACCCTGGGCATTCTTACGCCAGATGAGGTGACTGATTTTATCGGACAAATCATTCCGAAGTATCCAGGCATTCATTTTGATTTTCATGGCCACAACGATTACGACCTCGGTACGGCCAACGTGCTGGAGGCAGTAAAGTCTGGTGTGCAGGGCATTCACCTTACTGTCAATGGCATGGGTGAAAGGGCTGGAAATGCACCACTGGCCAGTGCTGTTGCGGTGTTGCATGATTTCTTGCCCAAGGTGAAAACTGGTGTGGTGGAAAAATCATTGTACCAGGTTAGCCGGTTGGTGGAAACCTTCTCTGGCTTTCGCATTCCTGACAACAAGCCGATTGTGGGCGAAAATGTATTTACACAGACCGCAGGCATCCATGCAGACGGAGACAAGAAAAACAATCTTTACCACAACGACCTGATGCCAGAGCGTTTTGCGCGCCAGCGCAAGTATGCACTCGGCAAAACAAGTGGCAAGTCCAATATTGAAAACAACCTTGCGCAGCTGGGTATTGAATTATCTGATGCAGACCTGAAGAAAGTAACGCAAAGGATCATTGAGTTGGGCGATAAAAAAGAAGTGGTTACACAGTCTGACCTTCCGTATATCTTATCGGATGTATTGGACAGCAGCTCAATTGAAGAGACAGTACAGTTTGAGAATTATGTGTTGACACATTCCAAAGACCTCAGGCCTTCCGTGACCCTGCAAGTCAGCATCAATGGGGAAGTTTTTGAAGAGCATGCACAGGGCGATG
>CANEWJ010000013.1 GCA_947442625.1 Chitinophagaceae bacterium | reverse complement strand
CCTGATGTATTCATCCGCAAATTGACTTGACTCCGTTTTATCACGGTTGTTCCAACTCCTTTCATACGCAGTCAAGATATTCTTTCTGGCTCTTTCGAGTTCAGGCTCAGTAAAGCCAAATCGCTTTGCCCGCTCCAGTTCAACGAGGGTGGCTTCAATTCCTTTTTGCACATCGTTGGTTCCGGTACTGCCCTGGATGCTGAAAGATTGATAATTTTTGGCATAGCCCCCGAAATTGGCGCCAGCATACACAAAGGGAGGATTTTCTTTTTGCGTTAATTCGCGGAGGCGGTTGCCCAATAGTGAGGTATACAAATTGTTCAACAACTCTTTCCTGTACTCACCAATCGTCTGAGGATTTTGAGAAGGTGTTGCAGGATAGTTGATGGAAAATTCATACCCCGTGGCTTCCTTGTCGGTAACCACCATGGCCTTGTTCTCTGCGTAAGCAGGGACGTTGGCAAAATCACGTTTTCTGTTTGAAGCAGCGCGGATGGATGAAAAATGTTTGCTGATGTATTTCATGGCATCGGCTTTTGAAATATCACCAACCACGATGACCGCCATCAGATCAGGCCTGTACCACTCCTTGTAAAAACGCCTGATGGCATCGGGATTAAATGTTTTGATGATGCTGTCTACCCCGATAGGAAGGCGCTGTGCGTATTTGGAGCCCTTGAAAAGCTCAGGATAGATTTTCTTGAACATCCGCTCTTCACCACTTTTGCCCATGCGGCTCTCTTCAAGAATAATGGCCCGCTCGCTATTGATGTCTTCATCGAGGTATGTCACCTGATGTGCCCAATCTTCCAGGATCTGAAACCCTTTTTCAAGATTAGAGGATTGGTCTGTTGGAATGGGCAAAATATAGACGGTTTCATCAAAGCTGGTATAGGCATTCAGGTCGTTACCAAATTCTACGCCTATGCTTTGCAAGTAAGAAACAATATCATTCTTTTTGAAATTTTTTGTGCCATTGAAAGCCATGTGTTCCGCCATGTGCGCCAAACCCTGTTGATCATCATCCTCCATGATGGATCCAACCTTGATGACCAGGCGCAATTCCACTTTTTTCTCTGGCTTTTTATTTTCCCTTATATAATAGGTAAGACCGTTGTCCAGTTTGCCAGTGATTACTTTAGCATCAAAAGGAAGCTTTGATGAAGGATCAACCTGGGCAAAAATTGAAACGGAAAGAAAAAAAGCAATGACAAGGCTGATCGAAGTGGAATGCTTTCTCATGGAGTAAATTTGATGATGCAAATATAAGGATCAAAATCTGCATCTTATGCTTCCACTTTATCCGTTTCAACAGGCCCTAGTTCATAGCCAAGAAAATTCAGTACCTGGTTGACCTTGTCCATCCTCAGGGTCTTTTTACCCTGTTCTAACTCCCTGATAAAGCGCAGCCCAACATGAACGCGCATCGCCAATTCAGCTTGAGAAAGCTTGAGTTGTTTCCGTTTTCCTTTTACAAACTTACTTGTGTTCATGGTATACCTTTTCGGGTATGATTTTTGGTTTCTTGGTGATGTATACCCCTTCAGGTATAAACATTATTCAGGTTTTAGCACATTGTATTGACGACAAATTAAATAATGCATCCCGCTGTTCTTTTTAGCATTTATCACATAACATTTTAGTGTAATGTGACGTTACCTTTGCATGTTCACTGATGTATAAAGATCATGGGCAAAAACAATATCCATCATTTTTTAAAAATTCATTTTTCACTAAGACAGAATTAAACGATTATTTAGCCATTGGTTTTAACATCCAATCCACCCCCTAAAAAAAACAAACATGAAAACACTTTCAACATTTGTACTGATGGTTGTGGCCCTGATCGGGCTTTCAAACACTCCTTTATTTGCTACCAATTATTACGTAGACCCTTCATCTACTGCAACCACGGCCAATGGTTCATTGGCTTTCCCATGGAAAACAATGGCACAGGTCAACAGTGGAACGACATTGTTGAATCCGGGCGATAGTGTTTTGTTCAAACGCGGGCAATCTTTCTCCGGACGCTTGACGATTTCAAGGTCGGGTTCGGCTTCAGCCCCAATTGTTTACTCCAACTATGGTACAGGAAATCTGCCAGAGTTCAACAATGCCATTACAGACATCATCTACATCTACAACAAGCAGTACATTGTGATCAATGGTATCAAAATCATAGACAATTCCATCAGCACTACAGACCACACGGTACAGGCAAAAATCAGTTATGCCATCAACATCGAAAACTCACCCAACTGTACGGTTAGTAACTGTGACATTTCATTGGTTGGTGTTGGCATTTCAGTGCTGGCTGGGTCTGATAACACAACCATCACTGGAAACTACATGCACAACATGCGCATGGTTAGGAATACCCCTGTATCAGTTAATCCAGATGACGACTATGGCGCAAACCCTATGGTAATCGGCAGTTCAAATAACAATATATCCAACAATCGTTTTGAGGAATGTTGGGCGTTGAGCTATGACTATGGATATGATGGAGGTGCTGTCGAATTGTTTGGTGCAACCATGAACAACAACAAAATCATGAACAATACTGCTGTCAATTGTAATGGCTTTATGGAAATTGGAAGTAGCACTGGCGGAACAGCACAAAACAATATTGTGGCCTACAACAAGATCATCAACTGCGGAATCATTGGCGTATACCAGAATGGAGCTACTTTTTCCGTGACAGTCAACAACCTGCAGTATTATAACAACACGGTTGTAGAAACCGTCAAGCAATATTCCCAACCTGGTGTGATGTTCTGGATGGCCGGAACAGGATCTGCCGGAATGGTCGTGGTAAAGAACAATATTTTTTGGTTGTCGTCGGGGAATAATTTCGCCAGCAGCAAGTTCAACAGTGGCCAAATGGTGCATTCAAACAACATATTCCGCATGGCATCCGGCTCATTGGGCATTACGCTGAACAGCAGCGAATTGTTGAGCACCAATGCAAGCCTGTTCACAAGTGTTGCTGGGGCACCGGCTGATTGGAACTATGCACTACCGAGCACATCTGCTGCAATAAACTTTGGAACAAACGTAGGATTGAGTAAGGATTTTGCTGGAAATGCAATCAGTGGAAATCCAGACGCAGGAATACTGGAGTATGCAAGTACTGCAGTTGTAACTCCACCAGCCATACCATTGGATGCATTGGCATCAGCCGGATCAATCAATTGTAACGGTGGAATAACAACTGTTGTGGTTTCTGCCACTGGTGGAACCTCCCCTTACACAGGAATCGGTAGTTTTACCGTAGGTGCAGGGAACTACAAATACTTCGTGACCGACTCCAAAGGATTGAAAGATTCCGTAACTATTGCTGTAGTGCAGCCAACAGCGATCGCAGCCTCACTCACATCAGGCGCAATCACCAGCGAAGGTGGAAGCACCAGCATCACTGTCAGTGCATCTGGTGGCATATCACCCTACACCTTTAATATCAATAATGGAGCATATCAAACTTCAAATGTGTTTTCAAATGTATTGGCGGGAACATATGCTGTTAATGCAAAAGACAACAAAGGTTGCATTGTTGGTCAATCAATTACCATTGCAGCTTATGTAGCACCTGTGGTAACCACCAGTGTAAAATTCAGCGCAAGTGTATACCCCAACCCAACGACTAATTTTTTCAAAGTAAGCATCTACCGCTACCATAGCAACTACCCCGTTTACATCAATGTTTTCAATACAAACGGGAACCTTGTCTACAGTGTGAAAGGTGATGCCTATACTACCTATTCTTTTGGAAATAGTTTCCCTTCTGGTTACTATTATGCGAAGGTGACCATTGGAGGCACCACTAAAACATACAAAGTCTTGAAGCTCTGATCATCCAATGCTAGTAGCACTTACACGAGGCCGGTTATCAAACCGGCCTTTTTTTGCTAATATGCATGCTTGTCTCCCGCAAATACCTTGTAGAAAGTGAGAAACATGATTTTAATATCCAGCCAAATGCTCCAATGTTCCAGATACCATAAATCACTGGCCACTCTTTGTTGAATTTGAATTGGATTTGATATTTCGCCCCTCAGTCCATTGACCTGTGCCCAACCCGTAATCCCTGGTTTCAACATTTGCCTGATCATATAATGATCAACAAATTTGGAATACTCAGACGTATGCTTAAGCATGTGTGGCCTTGGACCTACCAAACTCATTTCCCCGCGGAAAACATTGAAAAACTGAGGAAATTCATCTATGCTTGTTTTACGCAAAAAAGCCCCTAATCTGGTAACCCTGCTGTCATGTTTGGTGGCTTGCTTTGAATCAGACTCATTGTTGACCCTCATTGTTCTGAACTTATAACAAAAGAATGGATTATCCGTTAGCCCGGTTCTCAATTGGGTAAAAAAAACGGGGCCTCTTGAATCAAGAAAAATAAACAGTGCAACCAGAGGAATTAACCATGTTAAGATGAATATAATGACCAAGCCACTGATGAAAACATCAAACATTCTTTTCTTCATCCTGTTGCCCACATCTTCAAGTGGGTCAGCCCTCATGGATAATACAGGCAGATCCTTGATGAAGTCAATCACAACGTCCCTGTTTACATGACTGGAAAGGCTTGGCACCACTTTAAATCGCATACATTGCTCTTCAGAATCCCTGATCAAGCGATAAATGATATCGTTTTGCTCTGGCGTGATGGTTGAAAATATTTCATGTACATTCAACTGTTTTGCAACATTTACTGCATTTTCGATATTGGCGTACACTGGATAAGTAGTCAACTCATTCATGTTTTCCTCGTTTTCTACAAACCCCATGAGCTGCGTGTTCAATCCATCCTCTTCAAGGTATTTCGCCAATTTTTTAGCCGTATCATTAAAGCCAAGGATCAGCACCCTGTTGACCATATCATGTTGTTGGGTGAGGTATTTTTTGATCCCCAAATAAAATAATCGATTGGCAGAAATTCCCAAAAGGGCAAAGAAAGAAAAATAGATCAACTGCACCAAGATATTGTTCAACTCAGCAGCATATAGCAGAATAAGGATGATGATTGTCAAACCTAAAAAATAGACCTGGGCTGTTTTTTGAGAAAAAGACTCAAATGCATTGACCACTTTTTCATCGTAGAGAGAAACTGCCAGACTGAGTGTTATCCAAATAAAATTGACAAAAAAAGCAAAAGAATAGAAAAGATTATTTGTCTGGATGATTTCATTCGTCAAAAAATAAAAATAAGTGATCAGCCAAGCAAAATTGATGGCCGCAAGATCCATCAAGACTAAAATTACACTAAGTGATTTTCTGAATTCGGTGTTCATGGGATATTTTTTTCATCAATGTTCAATGCACAAGAGCAGCAAAAGTTGGACTTGAGTAATGCTGAATCAAAACATCTACGATACGCTCTGAAGTTTTGCCATCCCATAAATCTGGTATGACCCCTGTCTTCCAATTTCCGATCACAATTTTATGGATGAGCTTGGAGAGAAGGAAAAGATCATCTCCCACCAACTCATTGGTGCCATCCAAAACAGTTTCAGGCCTCTCCGTTGAATTGCGCATGGTAATGCAAGGAATATTCAATACTGTTGCTTCTTCAGTAATTCCACCCGAATCGGTTATGATACCCCTGGCATTTTTTATCAGGTAGATGAACTCAAGATAAGGCTGGGGTTCGAGCAAAATCAATTCTTTGGGATTGAATTGCATGCTGTCCAGTACTTTTCTTGTACGCGGATGAACAGGAAAAACAATTGGAAGACTTGATCTGCTCGAGACAATTGCCGCAAGTATTCTTTGCAGTTTTACTGGGTCATCAACATTGGATGGCCGGTGAAGGGTTAACAAAAGATAGGCACCTTTTTTCAAAGATGAAATACCGACATCTAAAGGAGACTTGATCTTATCAATGTTCTGAAGCAGTGTATCAATCATGGTATTCCCAACAAAATGAATTTTAAATGAAGGAATTCCAATGGTTTTTAAATTATCCGAGGCGTGCTGGGAAGTGGTAAAAAAATGGTCACATACGGAATCGGTCAATATTCTGTTGATTTCTTCGGGCATGTGCATGTCACCAGACCTGATGCCTGCTTCAACATGTACTACATCTATTTGCATCTTCTTTGCTACAATCGTACATGCCATTGATGAAGTGACATCTCCAACAACCAATACAAGATCAGGCTTATGTGCCAGTAGTTCAGCTTCAAATCCAACCATGATGGCAGCCGTTTGCTGGGCCTGTGACCCTCCACCGGCGCCAAGATTGTTGTCGGGTTCAGGGATTTCAAGTTGTGTAAATATTTCGCTGCTCATCCTGGCATCAAAATGCTGCCCGGTGTGAACAATGCGAAAATGAATGTTTTTACCCTGTGCCTGGCTTTTATTGATGGCCTTGATAATGGGAGCAATTTTCATGAAATTAGGCCTTGCTCCTGCTACTATAGTTATCAACATAAAATGGAATTAAAAGATGAACGTCTAGGCTGTTTTGTAATGATATTTCTTATCGTAATGGTTAATCAAAGAAACAGTCTGCTGAATATTCTCTTTTGAAGAGGCTCCAAAGAGAATTGACTCAACATTTGGAAGGGAACAAACATACTCCAAGGCTTTTTCAGCCGAGGTGGCACCACCAGAAAAAACCTGCATGGCAATGGCCCTAACCCTTCCTGATTTTAAGGCCTGCTCATACAAGCCTATACCCCCAGACATCCTAAAACCTTCGTAATTGATTGAAGAACTAACAATGGGATGGTATATCCCCTGGCTGGCAAGCATTTCAACAAGCTTGGGCATATTCATGGTAATATATCCAGGTTCTGCATTGTACTTTCTTCGGATATACTGATCAAATGCTTTGAGCAAATCTTTCATGCCCAATCCCAGCAATAAATCTGTGATTACATTCTGCAAAAAGATGACTGGTGTCGAAATACCCTTGAACATTTTCAATTCAGCATCAATCATCAACTCCATCATTTTAACATGGTCTTTTGAAACCATTGCGTATCCCCCCTTGAAAAGCGATCCAATGAAATTACCAGGAACATATTGTTTGATGGTACCCAATATTCCCAACTCAGTGACGGCGTTGGCATATTTATGGGCATAAGGAAGACATGGATAAATCTGAAAGTTATCATACTTTTCAGCATCATTTCTGATCATATTGGCAATGTTCAACATCCTGTCATGTGTAGTGCACATAAAAGTGTTGCAGCCTTCTTCGATGGCAATGTCTAAGGTTTGCAAAATGGATTTATCCTCCTTGAAGCGCATTGACTGTTGCCTGGCCTTTTCATCAGAAACATGGTTGACCCCAAAAAATTGGTTATCACCGAACAAGATCCTATTCATAATTGATTGATTTTATGGTTCTTAATTTGTTGAATGACTTTGTCTGTTTGGAGGGCTGATTCGAATGTGTTGATATTATTGGGCAACTTGCCCTCCAGCACATTGATAAAGTGATCTATTTGCAAGGAATATTCTTCTCCCCTTAGATAAAAATTAACGTGAGGTGATAAAGCATTGATATGCCTTACATTCCAACCCTTTGCATAACCGCCTATGGGTTGTGGTTCCTTGAAATACACTTTAAGCTCAGTAGCATCGACAGTCAATTTGCCTTTTGATCCTAAAATAGTAATGGAAGTTGTCATCTTTCGGAATGTCTCATCACTCCAATTAACATTGATTGTGCCATGTATGCCGTTTTTTGTTTCCAACAAACAGGAAACTGCATCCTCAACGGAGGCTGAATAAAAAGACATCAAATCAGCCCCATGAACTGATGTAATTGGGGCAATGAGATCATTAATCAGATCAATGAGATGGGCTGCATAGTCCATCAAACAACCGCCCCCTTCTTCTGGTTTTGATCGCCAGGTATGCTCTTTTGTTTTGGTAACAACTGGGCCATTCATGTTGCCAGAAAACAATTGCAATTTCCCCAGGCTGCCTGAATCAATGATTCTTTTGGCTTCCATGAAGGTTCCTATAAATTTATTATGGTACCCAACTTGGTTGTAAAGATTTTTTTGCCTGGAAGACTCCATCAACTTTTGTCCATTAGCGGCATTCAGGCTAAATGGTTTTTCAACAAAAACATTGATGTTCCGATCCAAGAGTTTTTGAACGATGGGTTCGTGGTACTTGGTAGGAACAGAAACAAACACTGCATCAGGTTTTTTTTCATTGACCATCTCCAAGTAATCGGAATAGACATCAAATGGCGTGTGTCGCTTTAAAACATCTGTTACAATTGTTGAGGTGTCGGCAACACCAATTACCTCTACATCTGGGTGTGCTCCCAAGATAGCAAGATGAGAAATACCCATTTTTCCTGCGCCAATTAATCCGATTTTTTTCATGCGGTTACTCTTTTGTTGGTGTTAATTATTGTATTGTACAATAGATCATAAGCCAATTTTCCTTTGGCCATAAGTGTATTTTCATGGTTTGCCAAGGGCAATTGCTGCGAAAGGGAAATCACGTCTTTGGATGAAATTGCATTGGTATGGAGCATGAGATTGTTTTCGATCAGTACTTTGTCAACTTCAAGCAATTCACCCTGGTAAACAGAAATGGTAGGTATGCCAATCATGGCCAACTCTCTTGTCATAGACCCACCAGCACCTATGAATAAATCACAGTCATTGGCAATTTCTTCAAATGATATTGGTTTTTCCGCAACGGATATGTTCTTGAATGCATTGCTTAAATAGTGATGGGCTTGTTCTTGGGATCGGGGTAAAATGAAGATGTTAAAAGCTGATGACAACTCATTGATGAGCTCATCCAAGAAATTTTGCTTTCCATTGTAGTATTGGGCTGTTGACGGCTCGGGGCGGATATAAAGCTTAAGGGAAGATGGGTTGACTGAAATGTCCCTCAGTTTGTTTGACTTGGACATTCGCCATAGATAAATACCCTCCTTGACACCAGGGTAATAGCTGATTTTTCTACGAATAATCGAAAACTTGGATATACCCGTTAAGTTGAAACGTTCTGGCAATAGGATTTTTGTAGCAGAAATAAAACTGGGGAGATTGCCCAATGCATGTTCATTATCATTTGTATATATAGAAGGTATACCCAGCAGTTGTGCCGCCAAGGGTGAATGAAAAGAACTCTGTGACACAGCTACATCAATCTTTTTATCCTTTAAATAATGCCAGAGTTGAATGACCCTGATGGGATACCCTAAAACCTTACCAAATAAACGCTTACCATAATGTTTTCCAACTACATGATGGGGCATGCCTTTCTGGTCCAATAAGGCAATTGTATTGGCCAAGGGTCTAGAAGTGATAAAGATTGTATGTCCTTCATGCTCCAGTTGAGCTATCAACGCGTAAAACATGTTGATATGGGGTGAATTTGAAATATCAAACCATATGTTCATGAACAAAAATTGAATGGTGAGAAATAAATATTAAGCAGGTGTTGAGATGCCAAGGGAAGTATTGATGACATAGCGGTGCTTGGCATTTTCAGCTTCCAGGAATGGCGCATTGATCTCTATTGAATAGTCATCAAATTCCAAATTGCTTTTGATCACATCCAAATACTGGGTAGAAATCTCTTTGGGCAGCGTATTGTTATCCATTTGTAGATAAATGGTAATTTTCTGTGCATTGAACTGCACCTGAAACTGTTCAATATGTTTGTTGTTGCGGAAAAGAACATTAAAAAAAGCTGAATGCATGACTTTATGTCTTTTGTCAATAACCAAATCACAGGTCCTCCCCTTAAAATTCTCAATGATGGGATAACCCCTTTTGCACGGGCAGGAAACATTTTCTACAACCTCAAAGGCATCACCAGTAAAGTATCGTAGCATGGGAAAGGCCTTGTTAACAAGATTCGTGGCCAATACATTACCCTCCTTATCAAATTCAAGTTTGGTAGCCGTATTGATGTAGTGAAGGTTGCCAAAATCGCACTCAAAAGCCGAGATACCAGCCTCATTGCATCCATACTGGTTGTGAACCTTTACGTTAAAAGCCTGGCCAATATTATCCCTGTGTTTATCACTTAGTAGTTCAGCGGTTGATACAACTCCTTTCAATTGAGGAAAAGCATAGGATTGTTTGCTTTTTAAAATATATTCTGCAAGCCGATTGATTGCTGTTGCATACCCATATATGATCTTTGTTTTGGCTTTAATGATATGGCTGATATACGTTTCAATATCACTATCGTTCAAATGGTAAGCTGAATATGTAGTAACATTCAGCAATTGATGAAATACTGTATGCTTGAGATCATTTTTACCCAATGAAGTCCCGGCAACAAATGCAACTTTATCACCCAATTGATAGCCAAGGGTTTCCCAAGACAACAATATTCCTGCCCACATGAAAGACTGTGCCTCGTTGGTTGTATAGTACAAAAGTGGGGCGCCAGTTGAGCCGCCGGTACCTTTTGCAAATTTGTTCTTTGAGAAATTATTAGAAAATAAAGATGCTGTATTCTTTCTGATGATATCTTTTGTCAAAATAGATGATACAACACTGGGTCCCAGATTGGAATAATATCGGGTAGCGGGTAAGACTGTTTCAATGAAAACCTTATAATTTGAGTGAGACAAATTGGCAAGGGTCTTGTTGTCGAGATATTGTTCTGCTCTCAATTTTTTGAGTGTTTCCACAATGTTGGTTCCCCTTAAAGCGTCAATAACCCAAAACCGGGCATGTCCAAGAAAATTCATATCAATTGGTTTGATTGGTGAAAAATAAAATCATTCGTTTGTGAGCAAATCGTTGTATATGGTATTTAACTTCGAAACAATGGATTGTACATGAAATTGCTTTGCATCAACGAAGGCATTCATACCATAACGGGAAATGAGACTTGGGTCATTGAAAATCTCATCGAGAACAGCGTCAAGTTGATTGAGTTTACCAGGTTCAATCAGCCAACCGTTGTGTTGCGGTGTAACAACGGAAGGAATTCCACCTACTGAAGTTGAAATAATTGGCTTTCCAGCAGACATGGCTTCAAGGATGGCCATGGGAAGACCTTCATAATGAGAGGGCAAGATGAAAATATCAGCTTCAGCGATCATATCATCTTTTTGAGAACCATTGACCCACCCAGCAAAAAAAATATTGCGCCCGTTATTTTTCTTACTGATCAGTGAAATGAGTCTGTCTGATTCTCCTTCTCCACAAATGGTTAGCTTAATTTTATTGTGCAGGTAAAATGGGTTTTGTTGAAGATATTCAACCAATTCAAAAATGCCTTTGTTGTCGGTAATCGTACCAAGAAACAACATTGAAATAGAACTGAACGAATTACGATATGGTCTGAGTGGAAAAGTTTTGACAGGATTGAGCACTACAGAAAGGTTGCTTAATTCTAACTCTTCACTAAAGGTATGGCTCCAGTCATTAGTCAAACAAATTACACGATCACAAGAGCGAAGAACATGTTGAACCAAAAAAGTCATCAAATAAGACGATTGGTAAAACCGGTGAAACAAACCGCCATGAATATGCATGATGGTTTTATTTCCTAATGCTTTTGCAAGAAAAACAACTAAAGCTTTACGCATGAAACTTCCCCTTGATGCACAATGAATATGAAGAATTTTAATGCTATCATCTGTTATCAACAATTTGAATATGTTAAAATATTGCTTGAAGAAATACAGTTGATTGTTAACATTAGGGTTAGATGAATAGGTTGAAATCATCTGAAAGCCTTTCATTTCATTCCTGTAGGTTTCCAGCACTGCTCCAATACCTCCCTTCTCATTTTGGGGGCCTATAAATAATACATGCTTGAAATTCAATATAAATGTGTTTTGTAAAGGGCGATGGTTTAGTAAATGTTGCCTTTGCAGCGATCAATGAATCATGATGGGTTGAGACAATAAATGAACATATTGCTTCAACATGGTGTTGAGAGAGAAACGTTGCTCTACATGCTCCCTGATTGATTGACCATTTTGATTATTCTTCAATGCATTCAACCATGATGTCGCGATTGAATCAGGATGCAATGGATCGGCAAGTGTGCCGTTCCAATCTTCAACAATCATTTCCCTGGCGCCACCAACATCAGTTAGCGCACAGGGCAGCCCAAATGCCATTGCTTCCAGGGCAGCAATTGAAAATGTTTCACTTTCTGATGTAAGTGTAAATATATCAGCGATATAATAAAATAATCTTACATCAGAATGATTGCCAACAAAATGAACATAACCATCCAATTGTAAAATAGAAACAAGTTCTGTGAGTCTGTCTGACAATCGTTTATTGCCAGACCCAACTATCATGAGGTTGGGCTTAATTTCACCCCTCATTTTATGTATGATTGACAATGCATTCAAAGCGTCAGTATGGCGCTTTTCAGGATTGATGCGTGCAACCAAGAGAATCAACTTGTCTTTTTTATCAATAGAGAAAGATTCCCTGATGCTATCACGGTCCTGACCTATAAAATGTGAAGGACTGAATACTTCGGTATTGATACCATTATAAATGACCGTTTGTTCACATGCAGGAAGAAAATACTTTTTTGTTAAATAATCTTGTTGCCTATTACAGAGATAGACCAATGTATCATTTTTTCCAATTAACCTGTAATAAACAAATGTTTGAAACCAATTGTATGCTGAGAAAGGTTTTGTAGTATGTGGAGATAGAAATATTTTATACTCCTGTTCAAAGAGAAAAGATAATTTGGTCAGAAAATAGGAGTAGGGATTTACACAGAATATTTTTTGAGCACCATGAATTATAATTTGTTGCTTAATCCGGCTCGATATAGAAAGATCATACCTAGATTTTTTTAATACCTTGACAATGGGTATACCTGGTGTGATTTCGTGGGCCAATGTGTCATCATTACTAAGTAGAATGACCACTGGATTATACTTTATGTCAAACAAATGGTTAACAATGCTGATCAAGAATTTCTCTGCTCCACCCATGGGTAACCCATGAATGACAAAGACGATTGATTTGGGATTGATCATGGTGATGTATGTTATAATGATGTATCAGCTATTGTATAATTGATGTAACCTTCGGTAGCATCTTCTCTTGGCAGAATGGACGCTGGATTTCCAACAACCAAACTATTGGAAGGGACAGAAATATTAACAAAGGCATTGGGTGCGATCATTACATTGTCTCCAATGATGATATTGCCCACTATTACTGCATTCGTTCCAATCCATACTTTGTTGCCTATTGTGGGAACACCTTTACTTTTTCCGCGGTTTGTTTGCCCGATTGTTACACCGGGAGACAAGTTGCAGAAATCTCCTATAATTGTTTTTCCATTGACAACAATTGTACCCCAATGGCCAATGTAAAGTCCTTTACCGATTTGGGTAGAGGGAGGTATTTGAAATCCATAAAAATGAGCATCAATATGGAGAAAGATTCTGTAGAACAAACCCAAGAAAGAATGCTTTTTGTAGTGATGCGATTTTCTGAGAAAAAATGTATACCGGAATCCAGGGATAAGTAAAGAGGGCAGAAACTTGCCAGAAGCAGTTTCACCAGTATAGCGCAACAAATCAGCCCTGATGGTATAATTCAACATAATGGTCAATTCACTGTTTCCATTGCATGATAAACTCCCATCAATGTATTTCTGTTATGGTTTGAATCTGATTTTGAGTAACCAGATGCAATATTTTTTTCCATATCCAGGTAACGATCTGATGCAACCATCGTCATAATTCCATTGGCAATGGACAGGGGCTCAGGATGGGTGAGCATGCCATTGATTCCGTCTGATATATATTCACGGAAAGCCCCAATGTTGGTTGCCATTACCGTTTTTCCCATGGCAAAAGCTGTCATCAGCACACCACTTTGGGTGGCTTCGCGGTAAGGACAAACAACAAATTTCGAAGCATGAATCAACTGTGAAAGTTGTTCGACTGAAAGGTAATCATCAATAAATGTGATATGATGTGGATATTCATCAAGCAATTTTTTGTCTATAACAAAACCATTTGATTTGCCTGCAATGACAAAATGCTCATTTGGGTAGACGTGTAAAACCTTAGGAATAGCCTCAAGAAGTAAGTCTATGCCTTTGTAGTATGAAAGCTGTCCAAAAAAAAGGATGAAACGTCGATGAGGAATTGGCGTTTGCTTGAATTGAGCGATGAATGAATAGGGCTGTAAACGCAATTGTGTAAGCCTTCCATTAAGGCGTCTATTGTATTTCTTAAACAATCCTGAGGAATATGAAGAGTAAAATGATATTGACCTGGCCTGCCGTTTGTAAAAATATCGAACCAAGTCTAAGAGGAGTGATTCTTCTCCCACATGCGGTATAGGGTCATGGATCGTTAAAGCCAGTTGATTCTTTTTTAGAAAAAGCAAACAAGAAATTGCCCGTCCTGAGGCAGTATCAAAATGAACAACATCATAGTTTCGTGATTGGATGAGTCGACCCAAGAAGAATCCTCCCTTAATGCTGTCTAGCCCTATCATACTTTTACCCTTAAAAAATAAAACTTCAACAGAAGATAAATTGTCAAAATAGGGTTGAAAGAGGTGCCATAAATCAGGAGATAAGATTTGTTTCAAATTTTCCAGCCGATTGAATTGCTTTGTTTCTGGCAATTCAAAGACAGTACTTTTTCTTGAATCAGGGGAAACTTCTATCAGCAAGTCGATATCAACATGATGCTTGATGGACTGCAGTGTTTCAAGACAGCTATCAAGGAAATAGGTATGAACGTAATACAGTACACGAGGTCTTGCCATAATGATTAAAATTGTGCAAATGATAAATGAGGAAAGAACAGCATTATGCAGCAGTCGCCTTTTCTCTAAGAAATGATTTTGTATATACAAATGAGATAAGGGCAAAAATCATCCAGAAGAGGAAAAAGAAATAAATAGAAGAAAAAAACAGAGATAAAAAATGATACCCCAGAAGCAAAAGCGCAGATGATGTATAAAACCAAAAGGCATCTGACTGTTTGTGAATTCCGTATTGGATTAATATAATATCCTGTGAAATGTGAAAAAACAAAAATGAAATGAAAATGGCATAATTTACCACAGCGATATCTTGAAAAATGGTTAGCCCAAAAAAAGCGATGATAAAATTCAATGCAAGGCTTAAAAGGTTCAACCACATATCTGTTTTTTCCATGTGTATGGCAACCAAGAGATTTGCCTGGAGCAAAGCAGTGGGAAAAACAATGATTGTCCAAAACATTTGTATACAATTGGGGACTGTATGGATATATTTAGCACCAAACAGAAATGGAATAAGCAATGGTGCATATGAATAAACGAAAGTGAAAGCAAGCAGGCCATACATTGCATAAGCGAGAAAAACTTTTCTGAAAAAATGGTTTCTCTCCTCTATATCTGCTTTTCCCTTTTCAACCAAAATAGGGAAGACCGATGCAGAGACCATAACAGGTATGATCTCTGCCATCGAAAATAATTTAAAGGAGATTTCATAATCTGCAACCATGTCCAATTGAAGTAGTTTTGAAACAAGCAAACTACCAGTTGACCAATAAACAACGGAAACACTGCCAATAACGATAAAATAAATATTTTTTTTCAGGACAAGGCCAATCTCTCTTAGATCTAGGGATCCTTTCCAATAATAGGCTATATCCATGTTGCCAGACAAGCCAAATCTAAAAAACAAGTAAAGTGTAAACCCGCGAAACACGACAAGCATAACAATTACAGAAAATATGTTGATGTCAACATAAACTACAAAAGCAGCCAACACAAGTTTTATAAGCGCCTCCAGTGAAGTA
Source organism: Chitinophagaceae bacterium (assembly GCA_947442625.1). Classification (GTDB taxonomy): domain Bacteria; phylum Bacteroidota; class Bacteroidia; order Chitinophagales; family Chitinophagaceae; genus Pollutibacter. The sequence goes on along the minus strand of CANEWJ010000013.1, from coordinate 17,339 downwards.
AGCACGAATGATCTTTTTTGTTCATACCTTGATATGTTGATTGTTTTAAAAACATAAATGATATTATCAAAGATGATATTGATGCCCAACAAAAGTGAAATATTCCTGATCAGGTCTGAACTGTACAATGTAAATGAAAGCAAAACATTTATAAGGTAGAATATAGTACCTGCCAGCAACTGAATTTTAAAAAACCTTGAAATGATTTCTCCTTCAAAATTATGATGCTGGATTTCTCTTATAAACCATTGAGAGAGGCCAAGGGATGAGAATGACAGGATCATTCCGTACAGTGTATTGGCAATAATATAGCTGGAAAAATCAGAGGAACTATATCTTCGGGCTATCACAATAAAAAATAAACTAAAAATGATGCTCTGAAAAACACTGGACAAAATAGCCCAAAATGAATTTCCTACAAGTCTGCCCGAGAACAATTTAAAGAATTTAAACAATGTCTGTTGTTTTATCTGTTTGAAGACTATTCTTCGAGGATGCAATAAGCATACAAACAATTGAAATAATTAAAATCTTGATTCTGATATCTCCGAATGAATAAACAGTATAAAAACCAATCAGCCAGGTAAAAAGGGCAGAAACCAAGATGAGCAGGCTTAAGTCTTTTGTTTTAAAATACAATACGACCCCAGCATAGATTGGCTTTATGATAAAAAACATCACAGCGAGAAATCCAATCAGTCCAAACTCAGTAAGGAGTTTAAGGTAGCCACTCTCTGGGTGATCAAAAAATGTAACATCATTGTCGCTGATCCAATACTGATCTGGATTATGCATCGAAACGTAATTGGCATAGTTTCCCATACCGATGCCAAAAAATGGGTGGTCTAAAAATATGGCAAAGGCATCCTGCCAAATGGCATATCGAAATTCATAAGAATCAGCCAGATCTGCTCTATTGAATATCGGAATGGTATCAGAAAAATTATAAATAAAAATCGACACGAGAATTGCTACAGAAATGATTGCCATCCTGTACTGTGCATTTCCCAGCACAATGACAATCAATAACCCAATTAACCAACCGCCCAAACCTGCCCTCCCACCTGTAAAAAGAAGGGCAATCATTGAAAGAGCACAAAGCAGTAAGCCAAGCTGAGAAGTCTTTCCATTCATTTTGCCTGGTAGCAACAACATCAGGAAACTAGATGCAGAAAGATATTGGGCATATTTTTGTGGGTCCTGGAAAAAACTTGGATACCGGATTGACATCCCGCCGGCTACATTAATATTCTGGGTTTTAGCAAATGAAAAGGAAGGACCGATAATAAATTGCAGTGCCAAAAAGAGAAATGAAAATATCAAAGTGATTTTCATGCAATTGAAAATAGATGTTCGAAAACTAACATCATGTTGAACTTCATCAATCAAAACCTTGGCGAAAAAGAAAACAGCCAAAAGCTGAACGAAATCAGTCATGGTGTCTTTGGATAAATCAGGTGACAAAAAAAGACCAATGCCTATTGATGATAATAAAAAGAGGAACAACAATAAATATGAAGGAGAACCAGCATGTTTTATTGGGGAACGTTTATAGAAAAATAAAAAAAATGCATACGTAATAAATACAAATAGCGTTGTAGAAATGACGCTTGGCAAAAGATCTATACCCAAAAAGGGATAAGCAATAAAAACAAATTTAATATACGACTTATTGTTATCCTCCTTTATAAACAACATGGCATAAAAAAAAAGCATGAGAACTGCCACGGCTAAAAACATGATGATTGTAGAAGTCATAAGCTATGCGTTATTTTTCTTGAACCAGACTCCACTCATTCTGCAAATATTTTCGGCAAAAGAAACATCCTTCAACACTTCAAATCTGGGCAGCGTATATTTTTCCTTGATATTTTCTGCTGTCAAATAAGAAGGCTTGGTTGTAAACGCCAAACGGTATCCTGCGCGTTCAACCATGTCAACTTCCCTTTCGCTAAAATCACCATTGGGATAGGCAAAACCATTGATCTTATGCTGGAGTATATCCTCTAATTGTTTTTTGGAATGGCTTATCTCTATATAAACCTCTTCATCTGTGCACCTCGGTAAAATTGGATGAGTTATAGTATGGCTTCCAATCATAACCCTTCCGGTCTTTTCTATCTCCTGTAGTTCATCGATTGTCATCGCTTCTCGCCCTACACAGAACCTTTCTTTTAATTTCGCAAGCATTTCCACCCTTGACTTGTTTTCCATTAATTTTACCTGTTCGGGATTCATGCTCATGTATCCTGCCTTATTTGCAAGCTTGACATAAGACCACCAATATCCGTTTCCAGCCAAAACAGGTTCAGTGGTTACAAAAATTGCCACAGGAATATTTTGTTGATGTGCCAGCTCTACAATGTTTGTTTTGTTTGTCTTCCAGCCATCATCAACGGTTAACAATACTGCACCTTTAGGAAAAGGGATGTTCCCCAGCGCAATTTCATGCAATGTATTCAAGTCAATAAAAAATATTCCTTGCTGATTGAGCCATTTCATGCATTTGCCGAACAACGGTTTAGATGGATCATGAAAATAGATGGAAAGGATATATTGCCCGTTTTTCACACGGGCAATGGCTTTTTGTACATCGCCACGCATCAATAAATAGTTAGCATAGAGATAGGTCAATATATTTCGGGCTGTCATCTTCATGATCTAACAATCGAATGGTAAATTAAAATCAGTTGAGAACTGGTATGCTTTTGCTTCTGGATGCATAGTCTATTTCTTGACTAAACCCATGGTGTAATACTTCGATATTGGAAACACTGACTTCCGCCATCATCTTGTATCCCAACGTTGGCAGGGACAAAACAAGCATATTGTTCTTGACTGCAGCTACTGTTCCCTCAAGGTTGCTGAATGGTCCTTTAATGATCCTGACCATCTCATTCATGCGAACCGGCTGCTTCTCAATTGTAATATTTGAGTACTCATTGAGAAAATACCTGATTTGTTCGATTTCCTCATTTCTGATGATCGCAGGCTTACCCAACCAATAAACAACATTTACAATATTATTGGTGAGCTGTTTAATAGAATTCAATTCCTCTTCACAGGCATGAATGAAGACATAAGAGTTGAACAGCGGTGCTGTAATCATTTTTTTTCTGTCAGACCACTGCCTATATACCCTGTTGAGTGGACAATAATTCTCAACATTTCTTTTTGAGAGAAAATCGGCAACTTTCTTTTCACATCGTGACTTGGTGTAAATTACGTACCAGTTGTTTTTCATACCAATGAGATTAAAAATTTCATAAAATATTGTTGATGCATTTAAGCCTGGGTTGATTATACGGCTTCGCCGTGTTCACCCACATTGAACATTCAGCTTAACCAGTTGACATTTGACTTTACGCTTGGCTTTACCCTTATTTATCTGTTTTTTGACTTATCCCTTCCGTAGCCGTATTTGTATCCATAGCCGTAGCCATTATCCGTACCTGCAAATCCCCTGGCTTTAACACCATTGAATACAATAACAGGGTTGACCAATGGATGTATGGCATTGTTTGTTTCAAATCGATTCAAGAGTGATTTTGGCGTAAAACCATGCCTCACTGCATAGATGGTAGCAGCACAAAAATTGGTAAGGTAATGTGCATCAGTAACAAATGCAACAGGTGGAGAATCTATGACGACAAGATCATATTTGCTTTCTAAAAATCTGAACATTTCCGAGGTGCGCTGATTTTCGAGAATTCCAGATGGCTCATCGTGTATGGATCCGGAAGGCAAAAAATAAAGATTATCATACCCAGGAACATGCTTTACAAGCTGTTCAATCGACGCGTCTCCCAATAAAATATCAGTCACTCCCTTTTGCTCGTAGCTGTCAAAAATCTTTCCGAGTGAGGAATTGTGCAGGTCAAAATCTACCAGTAAAACCTTTTTACCGGTGAGCGAAAAACTAATGGCAAGATTCGTAGCAATATAGCTCTTGCCTTCACCACTGATGCTGGAAGTAATGAGCAAGTTTTTATTCCCTGCATTTTTCAACATGTCCTGCAAGGCATAACGCAATCTCCTGAACTCCTCTGCAGCCAAACTTCGCTTGCCTGTTTCAATGGCCAATGGTTTTGATTTCTTGTGGTACTCAATTTCACCAATGATTGGGATATTGACCATGGATTCAATTTCTGCCCTGTACAAAATGGTTGACGAAAGCGTTTCCTTGACCCCAATTAGAGTAACCGGTATGCCAAAAACTGCACAGAGTGCCATTCCAAACACAATCATTATATTAGGACTAACAGGGTTATTCAAGGCCTGGGCATGGTTGATGATGCGGCTCTCAGCGATATTTGAAACGAAAGAAAGTTCGCTCTCTTCACGTTTTTGTAACAAAAAGGAATAAATACCACTCTTGATGTTCTGCTCCCTGCTGATTTCAAGCAGGGCCCTTTCCTTGATAGGAATATCATGCAATAAATTATTATAGTTTGTATTTGTGGCAAAGAGATTGTTTTTTGTAGCCTCCAGATTCCTGCGCTGATCCTTGATATTGCTATTGATGTTTTCTTTTATTTTTGATATCTGATCAGAAATTGAAACCAGCATGGGGTTGTTTTCTGCCACTGTTTTTTTAAGCTTTTCCCTTTCCAATTCAGCGGCATTCAAACTACCAATCATCTGTGTTAAAATGGGGTCTACATTCCCGAGCAAAACAGTATGATTTTCAGATAGATTGGTATTGGTTTCTAACTTGCCTTGAAGATCATTCATCACAGAAAGTTGTACATTGATTTCACTAAGCTTTTGATCATTAGCGCTGACATTTTGCAGAAATATTTGGCCCTGCGTGCTGATGTCAAAGGCTCCTGACTGGGCTTTGTATTGCTGGATTTGTTGTTCGATAGCATTGAGCTGGGCACCTACTACTTTCAGGCGTTCTTCAATAAAAGCGAGGGTGCTTTTTGCCAGGATATTTTTCTCATTGATAGCAGCCATATTGTAAGATAAAATGACCTGATCAAGTATATCCTGGGCAAGCTGTGGCGTAAAATCATTGTACTTTAATTCTATAACACTGGAAAGCTTGTTCGCTGAGGAAACTTTAAGGTTATCCAGAATATTTTTTGTTTTAAAAGGAATGCCGATAACCTGAAAAAAATATTTCTTACTGGGGTCCATCAGCTTCGAAGGTTCCGTTATATTGAAGCGCAAAATCCCATATTCAGTAGTCAACCAAGAACCATAAAACCCTGCTTTTTTACCATTGATGATGATCGTTTTCTTATCCTGGACATCCAGCTGCAGGTATAATTTCCCTTCGCTGCTTTTCAATTGTTGAGGCTCCAGGGATTCTATGGTCAAAGGGGCATTCTCATACAAATATTGGTCAAGAAAGCCATCTTCCAGGTAAACAGGAGCATACAATCGAAAGTTTTTTACCACCGTTTCTATAACCGGCCTGGATTTCAACACCTCTATTTCGTTTTCTATGATTTTTTTTGAACCCATGAGGTTCAGGGACTCCATTATCCTCGAATCATCATTGCCTTTTTTTTCATCCTTGATGATCAATGATGCAGTAGACTGGTATTTTTTGGGTGTGATCTTGAGATAGGCAAATACAGCGCCAAACGACAATATGGCCAATAGCAGAAACATGGGCCAATATGGAATATATTTCGCCAACAATTTACTGAACAAGGTTTCATTGTTTGGTTGCATGGTATCTAGAGGGGTATTCATTTGATTAAAATATTCTATCAAGTACAATAACTACTACAGACAAACCCGAAAGCAAAGCAGGCAACAATTGTCTTCCCCTACTGACACTGGCAAGCTTGTTCTTATTGGGCTCAACATATACGATATCATTGGGCTTTAGGTAGTAATAGGCGGAATTCAAAAAATCAGCCGTATTGAGGTTTATCCGTTTGACCACCTTCTTGCCATTGCTTTCCCTGATGACCAATACATTGTCTTTTTTACCATACACCGTGATATCCCCTGCCTGACCGAGTGCCGTCAGCAATGATATTTTTTCATTGGGAACGGGAATAACCATGGGGCGTCCCACTTCGCCAATCACAGTAACCTCAAAATTCAAATGCCGAATACTTACAATAGGATCCACAAGGAGTTTCTTTTCAACAATTGTATTGGCAATCTTTTCTTTCAGCTGTTTCTTTGTTAATCCTGCGGACTGGATATTGCCGAGGATGGGCAACTGAATGAATCCTTCAGCATTCACAAGATATCCGCTTGGCTGAGTTACATTGCCATTTGATGTATTGATGTTATTTGATTGGCCATTGGTTGTATTGAAAATCGCAGATGCTTCCGGATTCAAACTGCTGATTGAGATACTCAGGATATCATTGGCCTGGATAGCAGTTTCCGCTCCCGAAGTACTGGCGTATTCCGTTTCACTGGCATTGTTGAAATATCCTATATTTTTTGTGCTGATGCAAGATCCTATCATAACCATAAGTATTCCGATATAAATTGTTTTGGCCATGGCTGTTGTTTTGTCTTGGCTCAAAAATATAGGTACTGATAGGCAATCAACATGACCTCTGTATTCATCTAGAATGATGAAAATCAGTATTTTACAAACCCCCTTGTCAATAAAGGATTTCCAGCGATTAATGATTCAATGCATGAACAGTAAAAAATACCTAAATGCATGAACAAGGCGCTTATTATTTACGGGAAAGTATTTTAAGGGGAGGAAAGAAAAAAGGAATACAATTCACCAAAAGATTCAATACTGCCATCGCAACAATCCTGTTGATTGTTATTCTTGAATAATCTTAACCGTTTTCGTTCCTTTTGATTGCTTGATTCTGTAGGTAAACGTCAGGTTAATCTGCCTTGGGTTAAATCGGCCATACCCATCAAAGTAAAAATTCTCTCCTTGAAATACAGTTCTCACCTTTCTTGAATTAAACACATCAAGCACATTGAAATTCAAAGTGCCCCTTTCTTTGAATACATCTTTGCTCAATGAAAAGTCTGCATAGTACATAGACTTTCGTCTGCCCTGCACTGTTTTTTGTGGTGCCTCATAATTCATTCTCAATTGCAGGTCAAGGCCTTTCTTTAGGCTAAACCTTGATGTTTGCCTGGCAAACCAGCTGTAGGTATTGGTTTTATAATCGGGTAAGATGTTGCTGCCATCGATATTGGCATGAAAGAAATTAAAATTAAAATCAAGCTTCCACCACTTATAAGGAGTATACCCACTGGTAAACTCCAGGCCAAATGCCGTTTCTGACAATAAGTTTTCTGGCTTGGTAATGGCATTCCCCATACCATCTACCGTTCTGATTCGTTCAATCCTTCCTTTGGTGCTTCTGTAGTACACTGATGATGTAAAAGCGCCTTTATCAAAAGTCTTGATATGACCAATCTCATATGCATTGCTGAACTCGGGATCGAGGTCTGGATTGCCGCCAGAAAAATTTCTGCTGTCAGAGAAAGTGGAATAAGGACTGAGGTCGTTGTAGAATGGCCTTCTCACCCTTCTGCTATAGCTCAGTTGAATCCCGTTTTCCTTTTCAAGATCAAACGTAAGGTGCGCACTGGGAAACAGGTTGACATAGTCACGGGGATTTTTTTCCTTTGTTTTTTCCAACGTGGTGGTAACGTCTGTCCACTCAGCCCTTAACCCTGCTTGATAAGATACCCTGTTCGTCTTGTTGCCAAGGATGCCATAGGCACCATGTATGTTTTCATCATAAACAAAAACATTATCCAAACCGGGAAGGGCCACAAATACGCCAGTCGGATTTTGCTGTGAAACAATAAAATCATTGACCATGTTCCTGAAACTGCTCCTAATGCCCGTTTCAAACTTTCCCTCCTTGCCGATAGGCTTAACGTAATCCAATTGAAAAAGCCATTGCTTTTCAAACTCGTCGTTGACCGATGTTTGTAAGAGATTTCTTGAAATGATTTCTGTTGCGTTTGGCTTAAAATGGCGTTCTGTAAATACCTGATCGGAGTTCTCCCAATAATCAAGGTACTTCACCTCAGTGGTCAGTTCATGGCCTTTCTGTTGAAATGTTTTTTTATAGGTAACGGTCACCTCTGAGTTGGGCTCAACCTCGTCCTCGTCTTGTGTTCTTTTCACAAATCCAACCAGGTTGTTTTCGTTGTTGATGTAATCGTCATATCGAATATCGCGCAAGCGATTGCCCTGGCTTTTCCTGTAAAGATAAGCGGCAGTAAGCACAGACTTCTCGTTGAAAAAATAATCCAACCCAGCCCTGATGTTGTTGTTGAGCCCCCTGAACTTTACCCTGTCGTTCTGTTTGAAAATAAAGGTTGTATCCTTGGCGTAGGTTTCTTGAAACAAGGACCCTTTGCTGGGTTGCATCCTGTAGGCAATACCATAGTTGACAAAGAAGTTGATGTTCTTTTTTCTATAGTTGAGGTTGGTGGCCAGGCCGAAATTGGAAGGATTGCCCGTGATGACTTCAAACGAACCATTGAAACCCTGCCTGCGGTCTTTTTTAAGCACAATGTTGATGATGCCAGACATGCCTTCGGCTTCATAGCGGGCAGATGGATTGGTGATGAGCTCTACCTTGTCGACCATGCTGGCCTGAAGGTTCTGCAGCCCACTCCCTCCTTTGATGCTGACCAAACCAGAGGGCTTGCCATCAATCAGGATTCTTACATTGTCGCTGCCCCTGAGCTTGACATTTCCTTCGGGATCCACAGAAACAGATGGAATGTTCATGAGGATGTTCATCGCTGATCCGCCTGCATTGGCAAGGTCTTTCCCTACATTGAATATTTTTTTATCGAGCGACAACTGCATCGAGCTCTTTTCTGCCTGCACAACAATCTCCTCAAGGGTATTTTTACCCAGCGATAGTTTGATCAGGCCAAGAGTGGCAGATGATTGATTGCCAATGGGTATCCATTTCGACTGGTACTCTTTGTAGCCTGCATATGCAATGCGAAGTTGATAATTTCCCTTGGGCACGATGAAAGAAAATCTTCCTTTTTCATCGGCTACTATACCATTGATGCTTGTGCCCTTTCCTTCCCTGAAATATTGAACTGTAGCCGCTGCAAGTGGTGCGCCGGAAAGAGAATCAACAATGGTTCCACTGATGGTTCCTGTAGTGTTCTGTGAAAAAGAGAAAAAGGTTATCAATAGAAAAGGCAATGGCAGGAATAATCTCATCTTATTGAACATAAGGGTTAGGTGCCAAATTAAGGATTTTCTTTCAGGTTATCCCCCTCTTGACTAAGCATCTAATGCAGTCGATGCATGACACCAGCATCATCCCTATTGCTTGATCATCCTAAACATTTTAGGATCGCCATTTTCGATTGTATACCTAACTGTATACATACCTTTTGTAAGATTGCTGATATCAACCTGATTGACTCCAGGTTTTAACAAGATGGTTTTGACAATATGACCAGCCATGTTCACCACTTGAATTTTACAATTATTTTCCTTCGCTGAAATATTCAATCCATTAGAGACAGGATTTGGCCAGATAAAGGGATCGTCCTGTGCCGCCATATCAAGCTTCTTTACCCAGGAATAACTGAACTTTCCATCAATATCCATTTGTTTGATCCTGAAAAAGGTCAATCCTGTCAACTTTTTTATGAAGGTCAAATCATATGCGACTTGATTGCTGGTGCTGGGCTTGGCGGAAACATACCCGATATCCATCCAGGCTTGTCCATCATGGCTCATTTCCACATGATACCCTATGTTGTTGACTTCATCAGCCACCTGCCAATTGACAAAAACCTGGTTCTTGTTGTTGGCCCTCACCTGAACACCAATCCAGCGGACGGGTAATACCGTCAACACACAGCCTTCAGAAAGAATGAACCTGGCATTGGGTGTTGTAAAGGAGCCCTCTCGAACAGTCACATTAAAAGTTCTATTTGCAAGGTCTGGATGTTGAGCAGTATTGACATAATGCAAAGAATCAAGCAACATCTCAGTTTGTGCAGTAGTAAGTGTTCCGGAAGATTTGGAAAAACGCAGTGTGCTTGTACCACCGGAAACAGATTTTTGAACCACAAAAGATACACCACTGAGTGTAAAACTTTGGCTGCTGCTGCTACTAAAGCCAAGCTTGATGCTGTCGTTGACCAGGGAATTGGACCCTTTTGGATAGAAGGCCTCAAAATTTCCATTGAAAATGGATGCAGTGTTGAAGCTGATGATCAGTTCGTCAACATTGCCTGAAGAGTTTGTCAGGTTGATATTACCATCACCTGCACCATTGGTCAAGCGCTTTGCATCGCCACATATGGTAACCTGGTTGTCTACGCCTGCTGTTGTGGTATTGAGGTCAAGAACTGGGGTACTGGTAGTGACCCCTGTCCAAGACGCCCCATTCCCAAAATCAAGGAAAAAATACGCTTGCCCTGACCCTTGGGATCCAACCTTGATATTAAATTTACTGATCTGGCCATATTCTACCTGGACCCTGTGAATAGAATCTGTTACAGTCGCATTGTTGTTCGTTGTATTGGAAATAAAATTGGTAAGCCCTGATGTAGCGTTATAAAAATTATCGATGTTTGTACTGTTGCTTACTGTAAAACTGGAGAATCCACCAAACTCATTGAATTGGTTAGAGTTGGCACCTCCGTTGCCATCAATATCATATGAATTGAGCCGTACGTTCTGCAGAATAACTGGGGTGCCACTATTTGTGCTGTTGTGATAACTTCCGCCAAGGATAAACTCAAATTCAAAATCACAACTTCCGCCACCACTATTGAAGGTAAACGTTGGAGCAAAAAACCGGTCCTGGTTTGCAGACATACCGCTACCTGTTGCAGAAGAGTAGTCAAAAGGTATCGTTCCTACCGCAGCACTTCCCGGTAATTGAAAACTTCCATTGGTTAGGGCTACTGTTCTGACGATACAATCAATCGCCTGACCTCCTGTTGTGATGACATTTGTATAAAGAGTAACATTGCCTGCAGCTGATCCGTTGGACCCCACTTTATGTATCTTGTTTGCTGCGAGAAAATGTAGGTTTCCAAAATTGGCATTGAATACCGCCTGCCCTTGGGAAAAGAGCACCATCAGGTTCATGATCAGGAGCATTCCCCAAAAACGGGGTTTGGCATCCTTAGGTAGGATAGGTTTCATTGGATTCGGATTGTGCAAACCAAATAGGGCTTACAAATCATTTAACGAATCCATAGACCGCAATAGTACAATCCTGAGGCAGGAAAGGTTAAAATTGCCTGAAATGAATGTTTTTAACCAGGATTTGAACGTATCACTACGTAAAAAGGCTATTCCATTCTCAGGAATACCTGTCTTCCACCAACAATTGTCCTGAGCACCCTGACCCCCTTGATTTTTTCGGGAGCAATGGTCAAGATATCCTCTTCCAATACGGTAAAATCTGCGTAAGCCCCTTCCTTCAGGATACCAACTTTCCCATCAAGAAAAGAACCATAGGCATTGCCGGCGGTGTATGCGCTGATGGCATCTTCAACAGATATTTTTTCTGCGGGATACCAACCTCCGGGATTTTTACCATCCCCTGTAATCCTGGTAACAGCACTGAATATGCCATACATAGGATCTACAGGAGCAACAGGCCAGTCAGATCCAAAACTGACATTGACACCCTTGTCAAGCATGCTCCTGAAGGCATAGGTTCCTTTGAGCCTGCTGGTATCAAGCCTTTTAGAAGCCCAAATACCATCATCATACAAATGATAGGGATGCATGGAGGCAACAACCCCTTGCTTTGCAAAATTCCCAATGGCGTCCTGGCTGACATGTTGTGCATGCTCTACCCTGAAACGCCTGTCCCTTGGGCCATTCAGCTTTGCTGCCTCCCCATAAACGGAAAGGATAAAATCATTGGCCCTGTCGCCAATAGCATGCACGGCTACATGCATTCCGGCCTTGTCTGCCGATATGGCCCATTTCCTCAAGAGGTTGGTATCGGTTATGTTCAGTCCATGCGAATGGGGATCATCCAGATAGGGCTGATGAAACCATGCAGTGGTAGATCCAAGGGAGCCATCAACATAACCCTTCAAGCCGCCCCATTTCAACATGTCATCACCCCTTCCGTTTTTCTGGACAAAACTGTCCAGCCTTTCCCAGGTAGCCAAAGGAACAAAAGAATACATGCGAAGGATCATGCGGTCTGTACCAGCAGCCCTTCGGTAGGTTTCCAAATCATTCCATCCACCATAAGAACTCATGTCATTCACATGGGTTACACCCTTTTCTACAGCATGCTGGGCGGCTGCATCAAAATATTGGTTCAGTTGTACTGTTGTAGGTTCAGGGATAGCCCTGCTGATCAGCCCCATGGCAGCATCCTTAAAAATGCCAGTAGGCTCACCTTTTGCATTCCTGACCATTACCCCTCCATCGGGAGAAACGGTTGATGCATTGATACCAGCCAACTCCATGGCTTTTGAATTGGCAAATGCCATGTGGCTATCATACCTGGAGATGAACAGGGGATGGTTTCCGGTAATGGAATCAATCCATTCTTTGCTGGGCAATTCACCTCCCCAGTTTTCATGGTCCCAGTTGCCTTCCATTACCCATGTTGTGTCTGGATGGGCAGTGCAAAAGGCCTTGATCCTGTTGATGAATTCCTGGCGTGTCATGGCATCCTTCAGCTGTACACTGGCAAGTCCGTATCCGGCAGAAAGAAAATGGGTATGGTTGTCGGTGAATCCGGGAAGCAAGCGCTTTCCCTGAAGATCAATCACTTCAGCTGCTGCATAAGAGGAAGCATCATTACCAACATAAACGATTTTGTCTCCCTTGATGGCCATGACTGAGGCGGAGGGATTGCTGCTGTCACCAGTCCATATTTTGGCATTGATATAGATTTTATCAACCTTGTTCCCGGAACAGGAAAAACCAAAAAAAGACACCAGCAACAAAGAAGTGATCAGTTTCATGACAAGTGATTTGGAGTAAAATTAAGATATCGGTTTAGCATCTATTGATTAATTTTAATGCTGATTGCGAAAACACAAACCATATACTATTGTATTTTTATTGATGCTGGCGGTTGCCTGCACCAAGGAAACCATCGACTTTTTCGTTGGCTTCAAGACCCCCTATTATTTTCCGGCCGCTACCTATGATTTCAGCAACAACCATGTCAGCAAACCAGGGTTTGAATTGGGCAAAATGATTTTCTATGATTCAACCTTATCCATCGACAATTCAACCAGCTGCGCATCCTGCCACACGCAGTCTTCCGCCTTTACCCATCCCGATCACAGCCTGAGCCATGGACTGCATGGAAGCCTGACCAGGAGAAACGCACCACCCATCATGAACCTGGCCTGGAGCAATTCTTTCATGTGGGACGGAAGCGTTAACAAGCTGGACCAACAACCAGTAAAACCTTTTACGAATAGTCTTGAAATGGGGGAAACCATGTCCAATATTGTCAAAAAAGTCAACAGCTCAGGCATGTACAGAAGCATGTTCAAAGATGCTTTTGGCACTGCTGTAGCAACTGAAGATCAGTTGTTGAAGGCCCTTTCCCAATTCATGGTGATGGCCGTAAGCAATGAATCAAAATATGACAGTGTAAGAAGGAAACAGGCCAGTTACTCAACCAATGAACAGGCTGGCTATGAGGTATTTGTAGAAAAATGCAATGGATGCCACAGTGAGCCCCTGTTTACTGACAACAGTTTCAGGAACACAAAACTTCCGCCCAACGAACTGATGGATTCAGGCCGGTATGTTGTTACCAGAAATATCAGCGATCTATACCGGTTCAAGGTGCCCAGCCTGAGAAACCTTGGCTATACCAAGCCCTATATGCATGACGGAAGGCTCAGCACCATTGACAAGGTTTTGGACCATTACAATGCCAATCTCTTCAGCATCAGTGCAGATGAGCGCAGCAAGCTGAAGGCCTTCCTCTTGACCCTTGACGATAAGGTTTTCGTTAGCAACCCCCTTTTTGCAAAAGGGACGATGACACACTGATGTATGATTAAAATGCGATTGCATGAAAAGTTCAGCTGTTGAGATTGATGTGAAAGCAGAAGCGGTCATCGCAGCAGGCGCCCAACAGTTTTCCTGGAAACCTGATGAAGAGCTTGTCAACCATTTGAGAAGGGCTTTGCAAGCACGATTCGAAAACATTGTGCTATGTTCAGACAAAAGAAAAAATGCTTAAGCATCTCAGGTAAAATGCTTCCAAATTTCAAGCATAAAATAAATTGCTGAGATAAGGGTACCAATAGCAACAACACCTGTAAATACCATAAGACCGAATGAATATTTATTCAGATCATTTTCAATTTTTTTGATGCGGGCATTTTCCAATTTTTCTTGTACACTTTTTTCGGCATAACCGCCATTTCCTTCAAACACAATACCCTCCAATGAGATGGTGAGGGGTTCAATGCTGATGATATATTTGTCAATCAACAAATGATGAAAGAGCACATTGATTTCCCATTCCTTTAAACTATATTTCGCAATGACCATTTCAGTCACCATTTCCTTTGTTGATTTTGGGGCTTCCTCCTGATAGAAATTAACTCCGTCATTGATATTTTCATATTCATTGATCAATGAAAAAAGAATAAAATCCAACTCTTTGATATAATTTTTTGTCATGAAACAAGGTATTTTAACGAATCAAGAATTCATTCTTTACTTTTTGCATATCAGAAAAGTCACCGATCATCCTGATTTCTGGCAATGGACTTTTTCTTACCAATAGAGGGACAGCAATGATATTTTCCCTCTCTACCAATGCTGTATTTTTATTAATATCAAATAAATGCATAGTATAATTGTTTTTACAATACTTGTCAAAAATTGCTTTTGCATTGCTTGCTGCCTTTAAAGAAATGGGTGTATCGCCAGCAAAAAATAATTCAAATGTGAATTCATTTTTTTCTCCTTTCCGGTTATTGATATCGAGAATTTTTCGAAGGTTAATCATCTGCTTTTTTTCTTGGTTGTACGTTAAATGATGACCAGAAGATGAAATTGAAACATCTCATTGAACATCACCATCTTCTGAAAACTGATGTTGAAAGTTTTTCTTACCCACAATTTCTTTGCTTTCTTTTTCTGCTTTCTTGCTTTCTTTTTCTGCTGCCACCCTTTTAGATCCAATTAAAATGCCTTGCTTGTTTCTTGCTATCGGGATGAGGTTTATCCCGCTCGAAGAAATGATAAACTCCCTGACTTCTTTTGAATGGTCCATTCCCCTTGATTTCATGACATACATGCTCCTGTTGCGTTCTCCTTCCAACTCCAGGTCTTCCAACATGATCCAGGTATCTACCATGGATGAAATGCCCTCGTCACTTGGGTTTCGGGAGATTGAACCGATGGTGATGGCTGCTGAAAACATGACAGTGACTTGCTTTGTCTTCAAATAATCAATGAACCTGGTCAGCATGCTCCTTACATCACTGTTCGGACCCTCAGTCATCAGGTTGGTGATCGGATCAAGTACAACAACTTGAGGCTTTACACTCTTTATGGTTTCTTTGATGGCCATAAAATGCAATTCAAGATTTTGTAGAGAAGGTCTAGCAAAATAAAATTGCAATTTGTTGGATGCAACATGTGGATGAAGGTTAAGGCCTATCGATGACATATTTCTGATGATCTGATTGGGAGCTTCTTCAAATGCACAAAAAAGACATGTTTGGTTGTTACTGCAAACATCATTGGCAAACGATGCGAGCAGGCTTGATTTTCCAGTGCCTGCTGTGCCTGAAATAAGAATACTGCTACCTAAATAAAACCCTTTGTTGTCAAGCATTTCATCCAGCTTCTTGATGCCTGAGGAGATGCGTTCATTGCTTGATTTTTGTTGAAGCCCCTGGCTGATCAGAGGGAATACAGTCAACCTGTTTTCGTCAATGATAAATGGATATTCATTTAATGCATGGGGTGAGCCCCTGAATTTCAAAACCCTCAATCTTCTTGTGCTGACCTGGTTGGTTATCCTGTTGCTTAACTCGATGACGCAATCTGCAATCAGTTCTTCCAAACCCATGCGTGTCAAGAAAACGTCCCCCAATTCTGCCGTCACGATGGCTGTAACCTTTTTATCTTTTAGCCATGAAAAAAGTCTTTTGAACTCAGAACGCAAAATATGCCTGTCTAAACTTGCAAAAAGGGTATCAAGAGAATCAAGTACTACCCTTTTGGCATTCACCTTATCAATGGCTTGCTCAAGCCTTATAAATAATCCATCAATTTTATAAGTGCCCACTTCTTTGCTGATATTAGAACCAATTTCCAAATGTTCGAGGTATATGGTCTTGTTTTCTATAAACCGATTGATATCGTACCCAAGCGAAGAAACATTCTCCAGCAATTCATCCGTTTTTTCTTCGAAAGTCATGAAAACGCCTGGCTCATTGAACATTTCTATTCCATTGATGATATATTCCATTGCCAAGAAGGTTTTACCACTCCCGATGGATCCAACCAATAAGGTTGGCCGATTGAGGGGAAGCCCGCCAAAAGTAATATCATCAAACCCCTTTATTCCTGTAGGAGATTTCAGCAATTTATAGTCTCCAGCAGACCGCTTTTGATCAACTGCTTTATTTTGTGTTTTACTTTCCATTGTATCGGGTATATTTTTGTAAAAAATGCAGTCTTATTACGCTACAATAGTAGTGGTTCGTCCATGGAAAAAAGATGACGCATCATCAGCAATGTGATAACAATGGTCATGTTCCATTGCCAACATTGGATCCATGATTTTTTACGTAGTATTGTGAAACCATGACAAGGATACCTTTTGATGAAATGAAGGCCACCATCAAGATGGCTTTTACCCTGGCGGGGATGCCAGAAGACAAGGCAGAAATTTGTGCAAGAACGCATGCCGAATCCAGTATGGATGGCATTTATTCTCATGGCCTGAACCGTGTTGAACGTTTTGTTGAGTATATCGGCAAAGGCTGGATAGATGTACATGCTGCGCCAAGCCTTGACCTCAGCCTTGGTGCGATGGAAGTATACAACGGCAATCTTGGCCCAGGCATCACCAATGCCATTGTTGCGATGGACAGGGCTGTTGAGCTTGCATCAAAAAATGGACTAGGGCTGGTCAGCTTGAACAATACCACCCATTGGATGCGTGGCGGCGCTTACGGATGGCAGGCTGCAGAAAAAGGGTTTATCGGCATTTGTTGGACCAATACAGAATCCTGTATGCCCGCCTGGGGTGCCACTTCCTCTGGTATTGGCAACAATCCTTTCATCATGGCCATTCCCAGAAAAGAAGGCCACCTGGTACTGGACATGGCCATGTCTCAATATTCTTACGGAAAACTGGAGGTTACCAGGCTTGCCAACAAGAAACTGCCTTATCCAGGTGGGT
>CANEWJ010000012.1 GCA_947442625.1 Chitinophagaceae bacterium | reverse complement strand
TTCCAGTCGCTGCTTAGTTCTTTTTCATAACTCAACAAAAAGTCAGAATTTATTTCCAAATATGAGAGCTTATCCAAGCTGTACATTCCTTGCTGAAAAGAGTTGGTGCCCACAGAACGGCGTGTGTCGTGCCTTTCATTGCTTTGATCCAAACCTGTTCTTAGCAAGAGGCTCAACTCGGGCGTAAATTGATAATTCAACGAAACATTACCCACCAACCTGGATTTGTTTAAACCATTGAGGTTTTCGTAAGCCCCGAAGTAAGGGTTGTCGTTGAACCTGTAGTTATAAGTAAACGGTTTTGTACCTTCAAATCCCTTAAACCAGTAGTCACGCATCTTGTCTGTACGCACTTGCCTGCCTTCCCATATCCATGTGTATACTGGGCTTTGGTTTCCGTAGCCAATAACCGATCTGTTTTTACTGTTGGTCTCAATATAATTTACGGATGTATTTACAGAGAGTTTGTCGGTGAATTTGTATCCAGCATTAAGTGAAATATTATCTCTTTTCTGATCAGTGTTAGGGACAAGACCTGTTTGTGTTAAATTAGTATAAGACAATCGCAAAGATCCTTTGTCGTTTCCGCCTGATATAGCAATATTATTACTAAGCGTATGGCCTGTTTCGTAAAAATCTTTTACGTTATCTGGATTAGGAACCCACTTGATGATCTCCCCATTTACAGGAGGATTTTCAGTATTTACTGGCACTTTCATATCTCTGCCATCCAGTTTAGGTCCCCAGCTTCTACCACCATCACCAATATTATAAGCCCCTCCGGTGCCCTGACCATAAGAGTTTTGATAATCAGGTAACAGCATCACTTTTTCCATACTGGCGGTTGAGTTAACAGAAACGCCAATGCCCTGGTTTGGTTTTCCTTTTTTAGTAGTAATGAGCACCACGCCGTTCCCGGCTCTTGAACCGTACAACGCTGCTGCTGTAGGTCCTTTCAGCACAGTAATAGTTTCTATGTCATCTGGATTGATTTCTCCGGCCGCATTACCGTAGTCAACATTTCGGGCAGTTGACACTGCATTACTTATAGGAGTACCATCAACTATAAACAAAGGCTGATTGTTTCCTGCAAGAGAAGTCTCTCCGCGAATAACAACCTTAGATGAACCACCAATGCTGTTTGAACCATTAACAACATTTACACCAGCTATTCTGCCAGCAAGCGCATTGACCAGATTTGTTTCTCTTGCTTGTGTCAACACATCGCCCTTCACTTCCTGAACCGAATATCCCAAAGCCCTTTTTTTGTTGGTTATACCAAGTGCTGTAACTACCACTTCATTTAAAAGATTCTGTACTGCTGTAAGCTGTATGTTTATGTTCGTATTTCCATTAAACTTTACCTCTGCGGTTTGGTAACCAATACTGCTAAAGATGATAACATCTTTAGCAGTAAATGCTGATGTCTGGCTAAGGTTGTAATTACCAGTGTTGTCAGTGATGGTAAGAATAGAAGTTCCCTTGATGTTTACCGTAGCACCTACTAGGGGTTGCCCGATGCTATCTGTAACTACACCACGGATGGTTTGTGCAAGGGATAAAAAAGGTAAGCTTAAGAAGCAAACACAAAATAAAATTGTGTTTTTTAAATAATTGGAAGGGACTTTCATAATTCATCATTTAGATGGGTAAACTTAAAATAAAACAATGTTTAAGCTTTGCTCAATGATAGAATTAATGAATAGATAGAAAATGGATAACTATTTCTTCATAAAATATGAAAAATTTAGACATATTGAACTGCCCTTGTGGATAATGAAGAGCTGGGAGGGTAGGGTAAACAAAAAAAGAACATCCTGGTGGGATGTTCTTTTCAAAAATATGTGTGGAAGCTGATTAGGCTGCATTGCTGGCCACAGCTTTGGTCAGCTTGCTTTTCAGGTTGGCTGCCTTGTTCTTGTGGATTACACCCTTCTTTGCAAGTTTATCGATTTTACTCAATACACTTGGAAGTGTTTCTGTTGCTGCAGCTGCATCAGTAGTTGCGCGAAGATCACGCATCATGTTACGGGTGGTTTTACCCTGATAACGGTTCTTTTCTCTGCGCTTAGCTACCTGACGTACATCCTTCTTGGTTGCCTTATGATTTGCCATCTTTGTTTTTTCTTTTAAACGGGATGCAAATGTAATACAATTCCCGATATATTCCAAAATTAAGCCTTTTTTAAAAGAAAATGATTGATTTATAGTTGAAGATTCCTGTTATTTTTTCAGTTCAAATGAACGATATTTGCACACAGTTTTGTCAATCAACCTATTAGCATCTTCCCATGAAGGATTTTTCTTACATAACCTCATCGCATCCGTCTTATATTGAGCAGCTGTATCAGGACTTTTCCCGCTCCCCTGAAAGCATAGACCCAGACCTTCGCAAATTCTTTGAAGGTTTTGATTTTGCCGTAACCCAGCAGCAAGGAAAATCCTCTACCGCCGAAGTTGCAACCGGGGGAGACATTGATTGGAGAAAAGAATTGGGCGTGTACCGCCTGATCCTGGGGTACAGGAACAAAGGCCATCTCATCTCCAAGACAAACCCTATTCGTGACAGAAAAGACAGGGGGGCAAACCTTGATCTTGGATTTTTCGGACTGTCTGAAGCTGACCTGGATGCTACTTTTTACGCAGGAAACCTGATTGGACTGGGCACAGTTACATTGAGAGAGATACAATCCCATTTGATGAAATGCTATGCAAACCATGTTGGCATTGAGTTCAAATACATCAGCAGCCAGGAGAAAATCAACTTTCTTACCGATGAAATGGAGAATAAGTTTCCCCATCCGCTTTCATTGGGCAAGAAAACCAGGATCCTGGAGAAGCTGAACCAGGGTGTTATTTTTGAGAAATTTCTTCATACCAAATACATAGGACAAAAGCGTTTTTCCCTCGAAGGTGGAGAAACAACCATTGCGGCATTGGATGCCATGATCAACATCGCCAGTGAACAAGGGGTTCAGGAGGTCGTCATAGGCATGGCACACAGAGGAAGGCTCAATGTTTTGGCGAATATCATGGGCAAGACCTATGAGCATATCTTCAGCGAATTTGAAGGCAAGTCAAAGCCAGACCAAACCATGGGAAGCGGTGATGTCAAATACCATCTTGGATATGGTAGTGATGTGGTTACCCCTTCAGGAAAGTCGATTTCTCTGAAACTAATGCCCAACCCCTCACACCTTGAGGCAGTTGATCCAGTGGTACTGGGTTTTTCAAGGGCCAAGGCTGATGTCATGTATGCAAGCCAGTACGACTCCATTTTACCCGTATTGATCCATGGTGATGCCTCCATCGCCGGGCAGGGTATCGTATATGAGATTCTGCAGATGTCTGGGTTGGATGGCTACTCCACAGGTGGTACCATTCATTTTGTGATCAACAACCAGATTGGATTCACCACTGATTTTGAAGATGCAAGAACTGCAGACTACTGTACTTCACTGGCAGCCATGGTGCATGCACCTGTGATGCACGTCAATGGGGATGACCCTGAAGCTGTTGTCAAGTGCATGGAAATTGCCATACGGTATAGGCAGCAATTCAACAGTGATGTTTTCATTGATATGGTCTGTTACAGAAAACATGGCCACAACGAAGGCGATGATCCCAAGTTTACCCAGCCACATCTTTATTCAATCATTGAGAAGCATCCCAATCCAAGGGAAAATTATGTTGCTCATTTGCAGAAGCATGAAAACCCGGAAATCCAGTCCATGGCCAAAGACATGGAAAAGAAGTTCTGGAGTGATTTGCAGGAGCGCTTGGATGAGGTAAAACAGCACCCGTTGCCATATCATTATCAAGCGCCAGAGCTGGTGTGGAAAACCATGAAAAAGGCTGTGGCTGTAGACTTTGACGCATCACCATCTACCGCTATTGATGATGCGCAATTCAAAGCCCTTTTTGAAGCCATCATGTTGATTCCCGAAGGTTTCAAGCCATTGAAAAAAATTGAGAAGCTTTTGCAAGACAAACATGGCTTGCTGCAAAAAGAGAACAAGGTGGATTGGGCAACAGGAGAGTTGTTGGCCTATGCTAGTTTGTTGGCTGATGGAAAAGAAGTGAGGATGAGTGGGCAGGATGTAAAGCGGGGAACCTTTAGCCACAGGCATGCAGTCTTGTTGGATGAAAATACAGATGAACAGTACAACAGGCTTTCAAATATTCCAGGTGCAAAAGGAAAATTCAGGATTTATAATTCACTGTTGAGTGAGTATGGTGTGCTTGGATTTGAATATGGATACGCATTGGCCAACCCAGACGTGCTGGTGCTTTGGGAAGCACAGTTTGGTGACTTTTCCAATGGTGCACAAACCATGATTGACCAGTTCATCTCTGCCGCCGAGCAGAAATGGAACAGGATGAACGGACTGGTCATGCTGCTCCCTCACGGATACGAAGGCCAGGGCCCTGAGCACAGCAGTGCCCGCATGGAAAGATTCCTGCAGATGTGTGCGGAATTAAATATGGTGATCACCAATATCACCACTGCTGCCAACTTGTTTCATGCACTCAGGCGCCAATTGACATGGCAGTTCAGGAAGCCGATGATCAACTTCTCACCCAAGGCCAACCTCAGGCATCCGGGTACCTATTCAACCGTTGCTGAATTCACCACTGGTGGATTCCAGGAATTGATTGATGATACCGTTGCTCCAGCAGATGTAAAACAAGTCTTGTTCTGTACAGGTAAAATATATTTCGACCTGCATGATTACAGGGTAAAGAATGCCATTGGAAACGTTGCAATTCTTCGCCTTGAGCAGGTCTATCCATTGCCAGTCAAACAGCTTGAAGCAGCCAAGAAAAAATATGGCAATGCAGCATGGACATGGGTTCAGGAAGAACCAATAAACATGGGCGCAGCCTCCTTCTTGCGCATGAATTTGGACGCTATTGCTTTCAACATCATTGCAAGAACAGCGAGTGCAGCTACCGCTACCGGTTTCAATAAGGTGCATGCTGCAGAACAGGAGCAAATCATCAATAAGGCCTTTTCATTTTAAATTTGGATGACCAAAATTTTCAAAAGATTGTTATGATAGAAATCAAAGTGCCAACAGTAGGAGAGTCGATCAGTGAAGTAAGCCTTGCCAAATGGCTGAAAAAAGATGGACAATGGGTTGAGCGGGATGAAGTGCTTGCAGAAATCGAAAGTGAAAAAGCAACCTTTGAAATCAACGCAGAGCAGGCCGGCATCCTGACAATCAAGGTGCAGGAAGGCGATACGCTTGCGATTGGGGATATTGTTTGTTCGATTGATGAGAAGGCTGAAAGGCCTGCAGATATTCCAGCAGAAGCCAAAGCAGAAAAAACTGCCAATGCTGCAGCACCTGAGGCAGCATCAGCTGTCAAATCAGACCTCAAGGCCAGCCCTGTTGCTGCAGCCATCATTGCGGACAAGAAGGTTGATGCCAAAGGCATTGCAGCTACCGGTACTGGAGGAAAGATCCTGAAGCAGGATGTACTGGAAGCCATTTCTAATCCGGGCAGAAAGCCAGGAGCTGAAATGTTCACCAGGGGTGAGCGCAAAGAGAAAATGACACAACTCCGCAAGACCATTTCACGCCGTTTGGTTGAAGCGAAAAATACTACGGCCATGCTCACCACGTTCAATGAAGTGGACATGAGCTTTGTAATGGAAGTGAGGGCCAAATACAAAGACAAGTTCAAAGAAAAGCATGGTGTCAATCTCGGATTCATGAGCTTTTTCACCAAGGCTTGTGCCTATGCCTTGCAGGAGTTTCCTGCAGTAAATGCCTATATCAGCAATGAAGAACTTATTTACCATGATTATTGCGATATTTCAATAGCAGTCTCCGCTCCCAAAGGATTGGTTGTTCCTGTGATCAGGAATGCCGAGTCTTTGTCGATGGCAGATATTGAAAAGAAGGTGGTAGAATTGGCCACCAAGGCAAGAGACAACAAGCTCACACTTGAAGAAATGCAGGGCGGTACTTTCACCATCACCAATGGGGGTGTATTTGGTTCATTGCTCAGCACACCCATCATCAATATACCACAGTCTGCCATCCTGGGAATGCACAAAATCGAGGAACGTGCAGTGGTTATCAAGGGTCAGATTGTTGCAAGACCAATGATGTACCTGGCATTGAGTTATGATCACCGCATCATCGATGGAAAGGAGAGCGTGGGCTTCCTTGTAAAGGTGAAGGAATTGCTGGAGAATCCTGAATTGTTGCTGTTTGGGAAGGATCCTGTCAAGACCCTATTGGAGCTATGATCAGATCTTGAACAATGTAAAATATTACGATGAGTGCATATTTCCATTCATACCAAAGTACTGCCTCATCGATTCTCAATTCCTTTTCATTCAAGGAGTCATTTCCTGTGTACCTGAAAAAATTTTTCAAGCAACACAAGAAATATGGGTCCCGCGACAGAAAAATCATTGCCGACCTGTGCTTCGGGTTTTTCAGGATCGGCAATGCAGCCACTTCGTATAACATCGTTGAGCAAATGATCATAGGCTATTTTCTTACCCATGACGTTGATGGAGGATACCTGGCATTCGCCAATCCTGCCTTGGCGGATAAGATTGGAGAAACCATCGATGTTAAAATAGATGTCATCAAGCAACAGTTCAGTGGTTTTCAATTGTCCGCACTTTTTCCTTGTCAATCTTCCATCTCAGCAGCGGTTGACCAGCATGATTTTGCTTTGCATCATTTCAAGAAGCCATCTTTTTTTCTCCGCGTCAGACCACTCAAGCGGGACAAGGTGCTCGCTGCATTGAAAACACAATCAATCCCTGCAAAACTGGTTGGGGATATTGCCATCAGGATTGATGAGAACGTTGATGTGGAAAAAGTGATTGATCTTGATGTTGATGCCGTGGTGCAAGACATCAGTTCCCAAAAAACAATCAACCTGCTTGCTGATTTGCCTGCTCATCCCACGAGCATTTGGGATGCCTGTGCAGGCAGTGGCGGAAAATCCATCATGCTGGCAGACCGCTACCGGAAAGTAGGGCTCTATGTTTCAGACATACGGGAAGAAATTCTTGAGGAATTGAAACGCCGTTTTACGCTTGCCGGTATTGTGGCCCAAAAGCTTTTTTGCACAGACCTTCAGCATCCCATGTCAACCCAGGTAGCCAAGTCTAATCTACCTGAGGGTGGTGTTGACCTGATTGTTGCCGATGTTCCCTGCAGTGGCTCAGGAACATGGGGTAGAACTCCGGAGTTGTTGCGTTCCTTTGATGAAGCCATGATCAGCGAATACCATTTCATGCAAAAGAGCATTGTATCAAGGCTGCCGGCACAGTTGAAGCCTGGAGGGCATCTTCTCTATATCACCTGCTCCGTTTTTAAGGAAGAGAATGATGAAGTTGTTGATCATATTCAGCAGTCGCTTGGTCTTGCCCTGGTAAGAAAGGAGATGATATCCGGCATCAATGAAGGCGGAGATCATTTGTTTGCAGCACTCTTTACTTCATGATCCTTATTGTTCCTGCACCAACGCCGTCATGGTAAGACAAAATATATTGACCGGATGCCTGTGAGCCCAGCCCATTTACATTGAAAAAATAGTATTCATTTTCCAATACATCGTAAGAGAGATTTCTGATCAATTTCCCTTCGATAGAAAGCAATTGAACTGATAATTTGCCATTGGACTTTCCATTGTACACAATTGTAAATTGGTCGGTTATGGGGTTCGGATAAATTTTGAGCCGATCAGACTTGAGTATGTCTTTTGCTTTTTTGATATTCCTTTCCTTTTCAAGCATTTCATAAGCGACTCTCATGTTGGGAATCCCATATCCTGTGCGAACATCCGGGTTGCTGTAGCGGTCTCCACTTTTTCTTACTGTGGCAATGATTTCCTTGTTGGAGCACTCTGGGAATGCCTGCCACAAGCAAGCAATCAGCCCGGCAATATTGGGGTTGGAGAAAGAAGTTCCATTTGCTTGTGCCACAGTGCCATTGGTGCTGATCAGAAAGGTATTCCAACCCACAGAAGCGATATCGGGCTTGACCCTGTTGTCTGATGAAGGGCCAAAGCTTGAAAAAGGTGCGATTTGTTTGAGGCTGTTGACTGCTCCAACGGCCAAAACATCAACACCATCTGCAGGAGCAATAAGGTATTTCCAGGCACTGCTTCCTGAGTTACCTGCGCTGTTCATGACAATCATCCCTTTGTTGCTCGCCATGGCAGCTCCTCTGGTGACCATTGTTTTTTTCCCGTTCATGTCTGAATATGTATAATTGAAGCTGGCATCGTCAAATGTATTGTATCCCAGGGATGAGCTGATCAGTTGAACACCAATACTGTCGGCTCTCTCTGCAGCGGCAAGCCAATTGTGTTCTTCAACCGGAAATTCTGACGCCACATCTTCTGTTCGGAAAAGATAGTAAGATGATGCTGGAGCGGTTCCCACAAACGCACCAGGAAGATTGGCAGCAAGGATGGAAAGACATTGCATGCCATGTGCATCGTCTTCATTCACAGAAGCATTGTTGTCTACAAAATCCCAAGTCATTTTCAGTTGTCCATTGACTTTAAGGCTATCGAATGCTGCTATGTTCTGGTATTTGAAAAAGCCCGCATCGAGTACAGCAATCTTTATTCCTTTCCCCTGAAACCCTTTGTTGTGGAGGAATTCACCTTCATGGATATTGACTTGCTTGCTGCTGTTGCCGTATTTGAGTGTGGTGGCTTTTGTTGAAGCAATCGTTTGTGTAAGATTGGTTTCTGTGGTTGTTTCAATGAATTTCTCTTCATTGGTTGCATTGGGTCGGTTTGCAATCGGAAATCTTTTTTTAACGAAAGCGAATTGGGATATCTTGTTCAATGCAGCTTGGTCAGTGGTTTTGATGAGTACCTGGTTCAGCCATTTTGAACTGTTGATGATCTCAACTTTTCCTGTCCTGGCAATGCTATCCAGGTAAACTTTTGACACCGGAAGATCTGTGCTGTCGATGGCAATATTGAATTGTTTTCTTCTGGCAATGGTCTCCGTAGAAAGAAATGTTTGGGGATTTGATAGGGAATGAACGGTGCCTTTTTTATCAGTTAATTCAATGATATGTCTTGAGTATTGTGCCTGGCCAATGGCAAGCATACCCTGCAGCAAGATGGCTAGAAAAATAGCTTTCATGTTGAATCAAAAGTTGTGATCAATGATGGTTAGCCTTATGCCATAGCTGTTGGCTTCATAATATCCGCCAGGAGAACTGGCATTGGGCGGTTGCCAAGCCTCATGGAGAAACTCCTTGAATATCAGACCAATGCTTTTTGAATAGACTTCTTTTGAATAGTTGATCTCAAAATAGGACTTCTTGTTTGTGGCAGTTCCGGATGTGTCATTTCTTTGGTTAACCGTTACCGTTTCTGTATAGGAAATTCCATTCACAGAGAAAGGGCGTCTCACATTTTCATAGGTATACTTCCAGTCTGCCAGGTACTGTATTGAAGGGATACCTGCTGTATTGATGAAGGAATTGCCTTTCCAGTTGAACCCGTTGGAAATGGGTTCAACCATTTTCAGGTAGCGCTGGTTGTCTTGCACGAGCTCTAGCCTCGTGCTGTCGAAGGTTACCAGATAAGACATCAGGTCTTTCCATTTTGTCGTATCCGTATTGCTTCTGATGGTTCTTTTTATTTTGTAGGAAGGCCTGCCAAGGTTATCAGTAATGATTGAATCAATCTTGTCTTGGACGAGGTAGGAGCGGACCTCCTTTTTTGTACCCAGGCTGAGGTAAACAGTTGAATCCAGTTTGTAATTGATGTGTTTCCCCACTTTAAGCGGAAAATAGTCCTTGATTTTTTCTGTTTTGAACACGGCGGACTCTTTCTTGCATGCAATCAGCAGGAAGATGATGGATAGAAAGATTATGCTTTTGATTTTCAGCATCAATGCTCAGTTCTTTGGATGATACCGCCGCCAATCACATCATCACCTTCATAAAATACTGCAGACTGACCAGGTGCAATGCCTTTGGCGTTTTCATAGAATGAAACGCGAATACCGGTATCTTTATTATGCAGGGTGCCTGCACTTCCCATGTCTTTGTAGCGGATTCTGATGGTGGCTTCCATTCCATCATTGATGCCGGCGTACTTGATGTAATTCATCTTGGCAACATACATTTCTTTTTTCATGAGGTCTTCCTCATCGCCCAGCACCACCGTGTTGGTGTTGGGATCTATGGCCGTTACAAATGCAGGTTTACCCAGTGTAATATCCAGCCCCTTTCTTTGCCCAATGGTATAGAAAGGATAGCCCTTGTGCTGACCAAGAATCTTGCCCTGTTTGTCAACAAAGGTTCCACCCTTCATTCTTTCTTCCAATCCTTCCACATTGCGTTTCAGGAATCCACGGTAATCATTGTCTGGTACAAAGCAGATTTCATAGCTTTCACTTTTTTTAGCCAGCTCGGGGTAGCCAAAATCGTGTGCCATTTGTCTTATGGCTGTTTTCCTGTATCCTCCTAGGGGGAGAATGGTTCTTCCCAGTAAATCTTGCTGAAGCCCCCACAATACGTAGCTCTGGTCTTTGGTTTCATCAATTCCTTTGCTGATCAGGTGTCTGTCGTTTTCTTCCCTGACTTTGGCATAATGTCCAGTAGCAATGAACTCACAATCCATGGCATTGGCCCTTTTCAACAATGCACGCCATTTGATGTGGGTATTGCACATCACGCAGGGATTGGGTGTTCTGCCCGCCAGGTATTCATCAACAAAATTTTCAACCACAAAACCGCCAAATTCTTCGCGTATATCTAGGATATAATGGGGAAAACCATGGTGTACTGCCGCAGCACGGGCATCATTGAAAGAATCCAGGTTACAACAGCCTGTTTCTTTTTTGCTTCCTCCGGAACTGGCGTAGTCCCAGGTTTTCATGGTGATGCCAATCACCTCATAGCCTTGTTCGTGCAGCATCAATGCTACTACAGTGCTATCGATGCCACCACTCATTGCCACAAGAACTTTTCCGTGCCTGCTCATCTTTTTTTTACAAAGTTAACGTAAAAAGAAGGGTTGCTTCAGAAACAGGATAATTTTGACAATTCCATTGGAAAGCGTCAGTCTATCATGTTGTTTTTTACCGCAAAGAACACCAGTCCAGCAGTATTTTTTAGCCCGAAACGTTCCATCAGCCTGTCTTTGATGGATTCAACCGTTCTTGGAGAAATTTCCATTTTTAGTGCAATTTCTGCAGCGGTAAATTCCATGCAGAGCAGCCTTACCACCTCTTTTTCCTTGTCAGACATGACAATTTCGCTGTTGAGGGATGGGGTGGCTTTGTTTCTTGTATTTGATTTCTTCAACAGCACCCTGTTGACGAAATTGTTGAGGTAGTATCCCTTCACCATCACTTCCATGATGGCTTTTTTGATTTCAGAAGGATCTGCATTTTTGAGCAGATATCCATTGGCCCCATTTTCCATGAGGTGAGAGACAAACCTTTCGTCCTCAAACATGGTTAGGATAAGGACTTTCACGTTTGGATAGTGTTTGCTGACTTCCTTGGTTGATTCAATCCCATCCTTTCCGGGCATGCGAAGATCCATGAGGACAACATCTGGTTGCTCTTCAGTCAGCTTGGTCAACAGTTCTTCACCGTTCTCAGCCTCAAATATGAAAGAAAGGTTGGTGTATTGTCTTAGGGAAAGTATCACACCTTTGCGAAAGATTTTATGATCATCGGCTATTCCAACCTTTATGATATTCATTGTGCAATGGTTTGCTTGTTCAGAGATCCATTACGAAGATACGCTATAAGGAGGTAGTATCAGAAACGGGCATTTCAAGCGTAACTTTGTAGAAAGTCTGGGAAGCATCTTTCTCAAAAAGGACACTGCCGTCCAGCACTTTCATCCTGCTTTGGATGTTTTTCAGCCCCAGGCCTACAGAACTTTTGTTCATTCTTTCAAAATCTGCCTGGGTAATTCCTTTGCCATCGTGGTGTAAACGGATATAGAATTTACCCTCACTGGTATTCTGTGTAAGGTGAATGAAACTGGAATTGCTGTGCTTGAGGATATTGTTGACCAACTCTTGTGCCACACGAAAAATCAGCAGTTCACGCTGTGGAAGCATTCGCTCACGGTAGTCGTGAAAACGACAGCTTGCGTTGATGGCGCCAGATCCACTGATTTTTTGGAAGAGGTCATTGATTGCTGACTCCAAACCGAAGTTCTTCAGGGTGGGAGGCATCAGGCTGTGGGAGATATTCCTGATCAACTGGATGGTATCGTCTATGATTTGCTTGGCATTGTAGATGCTCTGCAATTGGGTAGAAATGTCTTGGCGAACCAGATTGTCATTTAAATAAAGGCGCGCTGTAGCCAGCAACGGGCCCGCATCATCATGCAGATCAGCCGCAATGCGCTGCCTTTCTTCTTCTTGCCACCTGATGGATGCATTGAGGAGAATCTGTTGTTGTTCCTCTTCCAATCGCTGAAGTTGCTGCTGGTACTTGATGACCTTCCTTTGGTGAAAAACAATGAATACCACAAGCCCTATGGCAAGCACCAACATCCCCAATGTGCCGAAGAACAGCACGGTAGAAACGTTTGATGATGGTGATATGGCTTGGAGGAGGGGCATTAGATCGAAAACTTAGAGGAAGGTGATGTATATGTATATGTATTTTGATTGAAAGACGCTTTCAGGTTCTTTAAAAACGCAAAAACTAAAATTAAATTCCGACTTGTCAGAACTAGAGCATTAATTAAAGAGTATGCTGATCTGAAATCTTGATCTATAAAATTATTTTTTGTTAGAATATAGATAAAGAAGGTGCCTGAAAAATAGATAATAATTGATGAGACAATTAAAAACGTTGAATCTATTTTAAAGCTTTCTTGATTTGACTCGTAACTGACTTTTGAATATAAATATGTTATGGAATAAATCAGAATTAAAAGAGCACTGACTCCTGTGGAAACAGAGTCAAAATTTTGATTATTGATTAAAACGTTTTCAGTGAACAACGTAAGAAAAAACAGGGACGAAAAGGCTAAGAAAATTATTTTTTTTAGTCTCAGCTGGATTAAAGGGAATAAAAAAAGTGAAACTAAAACGAACTCTGTAACCGTAAAAATTTTTGAAGCAAAAAAAGGTGAGTTGAAATAAATTTTTGAAATAGGGTTCAAAAATAGATCTGTGAATAGACCTGCAAATAGGTAGATTGAAATTATTCTAAGATTTCTAGTTTTCTTTTGAAAGAAAATAGAAATTAATATAGGAATAAACCCCAATAAAAGAGATAGATATAATAAGTACGTAATAATGGTGTGTGTTTATACAGTCCAAATATAAACACTTGGTAGTTAAAATGGAAGTGATTTGCTATTTTATTACATCATCGAACCAGCCGAATTCGAAATTCCTATCTGCAACAATACCCTCATTAGTCTTAATTTGCCCATCGATGTTGACTGCAGTATAGTTTAAGATAGGATTATTTTCTTTGTTAAGACCAACCAAAACATAAGTTTTTGAACCTTTCTCATTGAGGGATTTATAAATATTGATACCAATACATCCGGGTTGAGAAATTATTTCTTGAATGATATTCTTGCCAACAAACTGAGCACCACCCTCGCCAAATTTATCATAGTAATCCTTGACCATTTTAACCCCCATATCATATCCAATGTGTTCACCTACGGTCTCATCTACCAACTTTTGTTCCAGGATTTCAACATTACTTTTTAACATGGTATTATATTTTTTGTGGATAAAAGCTACTTTGTTTCTGATCTTGAATTTCAGTGAAAATTTATCCATGGTGAAATGGGGTACGTAGATTTACGATGAAAAATATTTTTTAATTTATTATAAAGTGCTGAAATACATATAAATATAAATTATATGCATTTATTACTTGTATAAATATAGAGGGAATGTACGTATTTGAATGCGTAAAATTACGGTCTGCGTTATCGTGTTTTTCCCCAAAAAAATGAGGAAAATCTACCTAAGCGCAATTTTGTATTTTTTTTATCCATTGGATCTCATCACATGATTTCTTCAAATGATAAAATTTATTGCAACTTTGAGATTCCAATTCCAAAAGAGTGAAAAAAAACAAGGAAACCTGCTTTAATGCATATATCCTGAGCAGTACATTTCGATTTCATGTCACTGCATTCTTGTTTGTTTTTTTCTTCTGATTACAATCCTATTTAATGCCAACGTCTTTGGGTTTTTGAAGAATTCTGGATTTGCATTTTCCTGCCAATTCATTGGATTATTTAAAAAATCGGTGTTCGTAGTTTTACTAGTTGTACCACTAGTAAAAATCCCAAGGTTTGTGAAAGAATTTCATCACTGAACTTAAACCCCTGTGAAACATGTCAACAATTGAAGCGATTAAGGTAGCCATTGCAGATGATCATAAGATATTTCGCGACGGTATTAAGATGGCCTTGTCTGGAAAAGAATACTTGAAAATCATCTGGGAGGCTGAAGATGGGAAAGATTTGATTCATAAAATGAAAATCAAATTACCAGATGTTCTTTTGATGGATATAAGGATGCCTGAAATGGACGGTATCAATGCCATTTCATTGCTTAGGAAAGAGTATGATGAGGTTCGAATTATTGTGTTGACGATGTATGATGATCAGGAGATGATCTCAAAGATGATGGAAATGGGTGCCAATGCTTACTTGACCAAGACCACTGATCCTGAAGAAATCTATAATGCAATCCTTACTTGCATGAATGATGATTTTTATTTCAATGATCTCCTCAACAAGGCTGTGTTGATGAAATTGCAGCAAAAAAAGACCACAAGACAATTTTATCCCAAAGCTGTTAAGTTCACCGAAAAAGAGATCAGCATACTTAGATTGATCGCCCAGGATAAAACAACTGAAGAAATTTCGAAAGAGGTTTTCCTTTCTCCAAGAACAATTGAAACAATTAGGCAAAACATGAAAACAAAGGTAGGTGTAAAGACCATCGCAGGTTTAATCATGTATGGTACCAGGAACAAATTGATTGACTAAACCGTCACCACGCCATGTTTTATGGCATACATGGCCAGACCAACCCTGCTTTTTACATCCAGTTTTGTGAAAAGATTGTCCCTCATGCCGTCAATTGCTCTTGGATTCATTTTCAAATTCCCCGCTATTTCTTTGTAGGTAAGTTCAGAACAGGCATATTTGAGAAAATCAATTTCCATCTCAGTTAACATAACCTTATCCAATTGTTGGTGGTCCTGGTTGTTCCTAAACAGTCCAGCGAGTTTGCTGCTTGTTTGCGCTGAATAATAGTAGCCAAATTCATGGACAGACTCTATGGCCGCCAGCAGTTCATTTGGATGAATGTCTTTTTTCATGAATCCCTTTACACCGGCTTTTAACAGCCTTATCAATGCCAAATCTGAATCATACATGGTTAGCATCAATACATTAATTTCAGGAAAATGCTGTTGAAGATAAGAAGCTGTTTCATGTCCATTCATTTCTGGCATATTTACATCTAGAATGACAACATTGGGAAAATTTTTTTTCTCGAGTTGTGTAATCAGTTCTTTTCCGTTAGATGCTTCAAAAATAACCTTGCATTTGCCGGAATTGTTGATAAGAGCAGAAAGTGCATTGCGCAACAGTACATGATCGTCTACCATGGCTACTTTTATAACATCATTTTTCATGGTTCAATTTGATTTAGAGGAATTTTAATGTGAATGGTTGTTCCAATATTGGGAGTGGAGTAAATGAATGTTTCTGCGCCTATGATTTCAGCTCTTTGGTGGATGTTTTTGAGTCCTGACATTTTTCTAATTTCCTTGGATTTCATTGTTTCTTCAATGTTGAATCCTATTCCGTCATCAGAAATCTTTAGGTGTACATAATCCCTTTCATAAGTAAGATCAATGGTAATGTTGCTGGCTTTGGCATGCTTCAGAATGTTGTTGCATGCTTCTTGGAAAATTCTAAAAATAAGGAGCTCTTTTTCTGAATTGAGAAAGAGTACTTCTCCTCTGACATCAAACACAACATCTACAATTTTAGAGCGGCCGATTACCTCAGTTTCTGCCTTTAGTACATCAATCAGTCCATGGGCGAAAAGTTGACTTGAATCAAGGGATTTGGAAATATCATTGAGGTCAACAAGCGATTTTGTGATAAGTTCTACCGAGGAAGTCAGCAGATGTTTGTTTGATTGATCTGCTTCCAGATAATTGATAATTTGTAGCTTCGAAAGTGTTAGTCCAAGTGAAATATTGTCATGGATTTCACGGGATATTTTATTTGAAATATCTTCCTGCATTTCAAGTTGAGTTTTTAATATTTCTTTTTCATTTCTTGCCGTTAATAAAGCTATTTCAGATTCTAATTTTACTTGTTTTTTTGAATATATCGATGCCAATATAATAATCAATATGATTAAAATAATAATCACGAATAGACCTGAAAATAAGAATTTAAATAGTTCTATATTTTCTTGTAACATAAAAGGAATATGTTAAGAATGAAAAGAAAATTATATATGCTATTGAGTTATAAATGAAATTCAACTTGAAAAAAGGGGAAGAATAACTTGATATATTATTTTGTACAATAATCGTAGGCCAAGAAATTATAAATGAAAAAAAAATTCCGAATGTGGCGATCAGATTTGAATCTTTGTAGTAATTATTGATATTTCCTTTCTTAATTTGTTCAATATTAATAAGTAAAGCGGTTATTAAAATAATCGGGCCTTCGATTATAGAAAGTATTTCTACTTTTAATGGTCTTTTGATGTTTATAGAGTACAGGGATATAATAATTGAAACTATACCTACTGGGATTAATGCAATAGTATAAGCTTTATTTCTAAGGGTTTTACCTAACTTCCAGAGATATATGATAATTAAAATAAATTCTAAATATATGTATATAGATATCATATTTCTTGTGAAAGTCGAATATTCAACTTTTCGGCCTATTCCCTCCAACTCTATCAATATTATCTGAAATAATGAGAGTACAGGGATGAGCAGAAGGACTTTATTTTCCTTAAGATTTTTAAATGCCCTTAAGCCCATTACGATGGTAAAAAATGCAATAATGATATTGAGCAATTGTAAAAAATATAGAAAGTACATTATTTATCTAATTGTTTGTTGAAGAATGATTTTCAAATTTAATATTAGTATAAAACTACAAAAGGGAAAAACCCCATTTTAAAAGAGAAAAACACGAGCAATTGAAATTTTCAGTTCTTTATTTCCAATGTATTTCTATCTTATTGATATACAAATCCTTAAGTTGTTGTGTTATCGCTCCGCCAACTCAAAATTACAATGACCGTATTTTCTGCAGCCCAATAATAGGGTAGTTCTACCTTGTATCTTCATCTTGATTTCGCTTAATTTTATACATCAATGGATTATCAATATCCCAAGAAAACTAAATGCCCTAATATGACCGAACCCATAAAAGTAGCCATAGCCGATGATCACGTCCTTTTCAGGGCCGGTGTAAAATCTGCCTTGTCTCTTCACAGAGACATTAAAATGATTGCTGAGGCAGACAATGGCATGCAGTTGCTCACTGTTTTAAAGCATGTTCAGCCTCATGTAATTTTGCTTGATATTCAGATGCCCATCATGGATGGTATCAATACATTGCCTGAAATAAAAAAACTATATCCAGAAATCAAGGTGATTATGCTCACCATGCACAATGACCACTCCATGATTTCCAAACTCATGGAGTTGGGGGCCAACTCATATTTGACAAAGAATTCTGACTCAGAAATCATCTACCAGGCCATTAAAACTGTACATGAGCAGGAGTATTTCTTTAATCAACTGACCAACAAAGCACTCATTGATGGTCTTCGAGTAAAGCGCCAGGCTGAGGCTTCTTTGCCCGTTGATGCCAAGTTAAGCGATAAGGAAATTACCATACTTCGCATGATTTGTGAAGAGAAAAGTACAAAGGAAATTGCTGATTTGGTAGAGCTTAGCCCGAGAACGGTAGAAGCCATTAGGGACAAGCTCAAGGTTAAAACCGGTGCCAAATCTTTGGCTGGTTTGGTCATGTATGCCGTAAAATCTGGTATCATTGAAAACCGACCCATCGCCAACTGATCTTCAATTCCAGGAAGTTTATTCATAATGTTCTTGGTACATCAAACAAAACGGTTTTCATTCAACCAAACAACTTCAGGTTTGTTAAAGAAACATGTCGAACAAACCTGAGGTTAATATTTTTTGGTTCCGCCGTGATCTTCGTTTTTTTGATAATACGGGTCTATTTCAAGCCCTGAGCAGCGGAAAGCCTGTACTACCTGTTTTTATTTTCGATAGAAATATCCTGGATAAACTTGAAAAACCCCATGATCTTCGTGTTCAATACATCCATAATGCCCTGAACACCATGCAAAATGAGCTGATCAGAATTGGATCAGCCATCAAGTTTTATCATGCATCTCCTGATGAGGCATTTGAGGACCTTCTTGCGCGCTATTCCGTTGGAACGGTTTTCACCAATCATGACTATGAGGATTATGCCCTGACAAGGGATGGGATAATCAGGTCAATGTTGGATAACAATGGCACAAGATTTCAGACTTTCAAAGACCAGGTGGTCTTTGAAAAACTGGAAGTGAGTAAGGATGACGGATCACCATATACAGTGTTTACGCCATATTCCAGAAAATGGAAGGCGCATTTGTTGTCACATCCTATTTCTTTTTCAGCATCAGAGGATTTATTGAACAACTGTTTTAAGCATGATGAGCATGCCATCCCTTCTCTTGAATCCATGGGGTTCTCCAAGCAAGCATGGAATTTCCCTCAAACCACTGTGCCTGATGCATTGGTCAAAGGCTATACTGAGTTTCGCAATTTTCCTGCTGTAGAAGGCACTTCCAGGTTCGGGGTTCACCTCAGGTTCGGGACCATGAGCATCAGGAAATTGGTTGAACATGCTAAGGGATTGAACGAGACCTTTTTGAATGAGTTGATTTGGCGGGATTTCTATCACATGATTCTTTCTAATTTTCCTCATGTTGGCCAGGGGATGTCATTTAAGAAGGCCTATGATTCGATTGAATGGAGAAACAACGAAGCGGATTTTGATAAATGGTGTAAGGGCGAAACAGGATACCCAATTGTAGATGCAGGCATGCGGGAACTCCTGGCCACTGGCTTCATGCACAACAGGGTCAGGATGATAACGGCAAGCTTTTTGACCAAACATCTCTTGATTGATTGGCGTTGGGGTGAGGCCTGGTTTGCTGCAAAACTCCTTGATTATGATTTGGCTGCCAACAA
Source organism: Chitinophagaceae bacterium (assembly GCA_947442625.1). Lineage (GTDB taxonomy): Bacteria > Bacteroidota > Bacteroidia > Chitinophagales > Chitinophagaceae > Pollutibacter. The sequence goes on along the minus strand of CANEWJ010000012.1, from coordinate 14,473 downwards.
TGGTGGGTGGCAGTGGGCTTCAGGATCAGGCTGCGATGCGGCCCCATATTTTAGGATTTTCAATCCGGCCTTGCAAACAGAAAAATTTGACAAACAGGCTATGTACATCAGAAAATGGGTTCCGGAATTTGATACCCTCCAATATGCCCCGCCAATGGTTGTACATGAAGTAGCAAGAAAAAGGTGCCTTGAGACCTATGCCAAGTACTTGGGTAAGGATTAAATGATACTTTTGCAGGGATATGATGAGGAAGATTGACTGGTACATTCTCAAAAAGTTCCTGACCACTTTTTTCTTTTCACTGATATTGCTCACTACGATCAGTACGGTGATTGACATCAGTGAGCATACGGATGATTTTGCTAAATCCGGGCTGACGGCCAATCAGATCATCATGCAATATTATGTAGGTTTCATCCCCTTCATTGTTGCCATGCTGTTCCCCCTTTTCGTATTTATCTCTGTGATCTTTTTCACCTCAAAAATGGCAAATCTCTCTGAGTTTATTGCCATTCTGTCTTCTGGGGTAAGCCTTCAACGGATTTTAAGGCCTTATTGGGTGGGTGGAATCTTGCTGGGTTCAATACTCTGGTATGCAAATGCCTATATCATTCCCAAGGCCAACGCAATCCGTACAACATTTGAAGCCAAGTATACCAAGATGGCCATGCCGCAGACAACCAGTGGTGCTATTTACATGCGTACAGACTCCTTTAGTTATGCAGGCATGCGTTATTATGATACAACCAACAAAGCTGGCGGGAGCTTGTTCATGGAAACCATCAGTGGTAATCAAGTGATCTACAACCTCAGGGCTGATAATTTTACCTGGGACACCACCAAAAGAAAATGGAAACTAAATGGGGTGGTGGAGAGGAAGATCAATGGCATGACAGAGGATGTTAGTTTTGAATACGAGGTTTTTAAGAAATTGCCATTTCTTCCTTCTGAACTAAAACGCGATGAATATTTACAGGCAAGGATGATTTCCCCTGATTTGAGAAGGAGAATTGAAAAGGAAAGATTGCGTGGTTCAGAAACAGTCAAGGAGCTTGAGATGGAAAATGCGCATCGGACTTCAACCCCTGTTGCCGTTTTGCTATTGACCCTAATTGGGGCCATTTTGGCCTGCAGGAAAATCAGGGGTGGAAGTGGGGTTCACCTTGCCATGGGCATTATCATTTGTGCAGTTTTCATTCTGGCAGATCGCTTCTCCACAATATTTTCTACCAAAGGTGATCTTGACCCTTATGTTGCAGCCTGGATACCGAATTTGATTTTTGGAGTGTTGACTATTTATCTGTACAAGAAAGCCCCGAAATAGTTCAATTATTTTTTCCAAAATCTTGTGCACCTCGGTCTCTTTGTTTTACCTTTACGCATCCAAAAATTCAGTCTACAATTTCATATTTTTTTCCATGGATTCATTAAAAAAGCGGTTTAAGGCAAAGTCAGACCTGGTTGGTGCAGAGATCAAACAAATGCTCAAGGAACATGGCAACAAGGTCATCGGAGAAGTGACACTGTCCCAGGTTTATCAAGGAATGCGTGGCATTACAGGTTTGGTCACTGAAACGTCCTTGCTGGATGCCAATGAAGGAATTCGTTTTCGTGGACATTCTATTCCGGAATTGAAACAAAAATTGCCAGCTGTCGAAGGTGGGTCTGAACCACTTCCTGAGGGCCTTTTTCATCTGATGTTGTTGGGCGAACTCCCTTCCCCAGAAGAAGCTGAAATCATTACCTCAACGTTGCAACGACGGTCTCATGTTCCAAACTATGTTTTTGACTCTATAGAGGCATTACCCGTTTCTACTCACCCAATGACAATGTTTGTGATTGCCATCATGGCTTTACAAAATGGAAGTCATTTTGCAAAGGCCTATGCATCCGGTATGAACAAGAAAGATTATTGGGATGCTACCTTTGATGATACCCTCGATCTGATAGCCCGTCTGCCAAGGATTGCAGCCTATATTTACAGAAGAAAGTACAGGAATGGCCAACATATTGAACCCAACGGATTGCTGGACTGGTCTGGTAATTTTGCACACATGATGGGATATGATGATGAAGGGTTTAAGGAATTGATGCGTTTGTACATGACCATTCATGCAGATCATGAGGGTGGAAATGTATCTGCCCATACAACTCATCTGGTTGGTTCTGCACTCAGTGATCCATTCCTCAGCTTTGCTGCTGGTATGAATGGCTTGGCTGGGCCTTTGCACGGACTGGCCAACCAGGAAGTGATCAAGTGGATTTTTGAAATGCGCGAAAAGCTGGGTGTTGAACTTCCTTCAAAAGAACAAATTGCCGAATATGTGAAGAAAACCTTGTCTGAGGGAAAAGTCGTTCCTGGATATGGCCATGCTGTATTGAGGAAAACCGACCCAAGGTTCACTGCACAAATGGAATTTGGTAAAAAGCACATGCCCAATGATCCATTGGTACAGACTGTTTGGTCCATCTATGAAACTGTGCCAGAAATTTTGAGTGCATTGGGAAAGGTAAAAAATCCATGGCCCAATGTAGATGCACACAGTGGCGCATTGCTCGTCCATTACGGCATGGTAGAATATGAATTCTATACTGTTTTGTTTGGCGTAAGCCGATCTTTGGGTGTACTGGCCAGTCTTTGTTGGGACAGGGCCCTTGGGATGCCACTAGAGAGGCCTAAATCTGTCACCACCATGTTGGTGAAGGAATGGCTTGACGGTAAGGACAATATTTGGGGTGACTAATTTTAGGTAACACAAGCGCCTAAAGATCCAAGAAGGATTCATTGATGTACTTCACCAGTGACAATGAATTTTTCAGATCAAGTTTTTTTAGGATCCTGGCCCTATGGGTTTCTACAGTTCTTGGTGACAGAAACAAAGACTCCGCAATTTCCTTGTTGGTATTGCCGTTTTTGATCAATTTAATGATCTCAATTTCCCTTTCTGTCAACTTGCTCAGTTTGTTGTCGTCTTCATCGATCAGCAATTGATTGGTAATGTTCCTTTGTATTTCAGCGCAGATGTATTTTTCTCCTTTCATCACAGCGCGGATAGCATCATACATTTCCACCTTGCTGGAGTTCTTGGTTACGTAGCCAGATGCACCATTTCTGATCATTTTTTTTGCAAATGATGGTTGGTTGTGCATGGATACACCGATGATTTTGGTGCCTGGGGCCAATTTCTTGATCATTTTTGTGGCCTCAATACCAGAAAAAGGATTGATATTGATGTCAAGTATGGCAATATCAGGTTTTACGTCTGTTATTTCGTCAATCAGGCTTTTTGTATTCTCATACACTTTTACGACCTCAAACTCTGGATCCATGTTGATCAGGGTTGCCCAGGTTTCAGCGATCAGCAAGTGGTCATCAGCGATGATAATTCGGATCTTTTTGGTCATAATGTTAATTCAAATGGTAAATTAATGAATACTTCGTTTCCTTCCCCAGGTTTGGTTTTTATGTTAACATCCCCACCATAGAACTCAACGCGGGAAAGAATACTTTTCAGGCCGATTCCTTTCTTTACTGTAGCCATTTCAAATCCAATGCCATCGTCTTTGTAGAGCATCTGCATGCCCTTCTTGCTTCGTTCAATGTTGATGTCTACTTTATTTGCGTTTGCATATTTAAATGTATTGCTGCTCAGCTCCTGCAATACACGGAACATCATGATTTTGTGCTCATGCAGGAATTTTTCCGGATCCTTCCCCTTGTAAATTTTGAGTTTGAAAGAAGGCTTTGGTATAATAGAATAACTTCCAATCAGTTCAATAACAGCCTCCCTAAAGCCCAGATCTTTGATGGCAGGAGGAGCAAGGTTCCTTGAAAGTCTTCTGACTTCTTCAATGGTTTTTTTGATGGTCGATTGTGCTTTATCAATATCTTCTCCACTGATCGTTTCCTTTTCTTTGAGGATATTGAAATAAACACTGATATATGCCAACATTTGGCCAACACCATCATGAAGGTCTCTGCCAATAACATCCCTTTGTTCTTCTTCAGCTTGTAGCCTGGCCTCCATCAACTCTTTCTCTTTTTGAACACTTTCAAAAAGGATCTTGGTTTCCAGGTCCCTTATTTCCGTTACATCCCAATGGATTCCAATGGAGCCACGGACCTTTCCTTTCATGTCAAATGTAGGAGCACCACTGACAACCCAAGTGGCCAGATCGCCATTTTTTTTCTTTATCCTTATCTCATAAAGACCTTCTTTACCATGTTGACGATTACGGCGTTCCTGTAAGTTGATCTCTTTTTCTGATATTTCGGAAAGGAAAATATTGTCGGCCTTGTTTCCCAGTAAATCATCCTTAGCATAACCTGAAATCCTTTCAAATGAAGGGTTGATATAGAGAATCCTTTCCTCATTGTCTACTTCCATGATGCCAAGGTTCATGTTTGAAAAGAGGTTCCTGTATTTTGCCTCATTCTCGATCACCATCATCTGTGCCATGTATTGTTCGTTGATGTCACGAACATGAATGAGCAATTTGTCGCCTCCAAGTTCATCTTCACTGATATTGCTGTATACGGCCTCAACCCATTTCAATTCTTTCTGATTGTCTTGCATTTGAAAGCTCAATGCACGTTGGGATCCAAGATGATTTTGTGAAAAGTCTTCAATACTGATGTTGCTATCTTCTGCCTGGAGGCTGAAAAAAGATTTTCCAACAATTTGTTTTTCTGAATAACCTAGAATCCTCTTAATTGAGGGTGAAACATATTCAATAATGCCATCCTTGTTGATAAGAAAGATGATGTCTGCAGATTTATTCGATATCATCTCATATTTCCTTTTCTCTTCCTCCAGGGTAAAGAACATTTTTCGCTCTGAAGTGATGTCGAAAGCGGTTCCAATATAGCCAAGGAATTCATTTTCGTGGGTGTAACGGGGCACAGCGATTTCGTATACCCATCTGTATTCTCCATCTTTATTCTTTACAAGGTATCGCATCTCGCATTTTTGTTTAGCAAGCAGATGCAACATCCATTCATCAATGGCAGTTTTTCTGTGGTCTGGGTGTACAACCTCTGCAAATACTGATTGGTCTGGAATATTCTTGAGGTCGAATCCAAAAAAATCCCGCGATGCCTGATTGGTGTAGGTAACTTTATTGTCTTGGCCAGAAACCCAAATCATTACTGGCATTGATTCTGTAATGAGTTGAAAACGTTCTTCAGATTCACGAACCTGGTTTCTATAGGTTTCGCTTGCTGTGATGTCGGTCAATCTTCCGGAGATTACCTCATCGTTCAAGTTTGAGTCAAATTTTATCTTGCCTTCTTCCAGTATCCACCTGATCTGGCCAGACACTTTGTTTTTTATCTTGTACCGTACCATAATGCTGCCGTTGAGATGGAACTCATGCATGGCATCATCATACACTTTCTTGTATTCATCAAGGATGCAATCCCTTTTTTCTTCCCAAACATTTCCTGCCTTGGGATTGAACCCCATAAACAACGGCCACCTGGAGGTGAAAAAATTCTTTGTTGTATTTTTCTGGTAAATCAGGTAATAAACATCGTTTGTTGACTCAAGAAAATTATTCAACTTACTAAAGTTATCATATGCCCTTTGCTCGGTTTCTATCCTGTCGGTGATGTCTGACCCATAAACGTTATACTCTTCGCTTTCTTTTCTTTTGATGATTTTGAATGAATAATTTCTATCATTGGCAATCAAATCAATCGTTTTTTGGTTTTGCCTAGGGGTTGTGTGTAGAATATGCGCCCAAAAGTTATTGATGTTGAAGATTTTACCTTCATAAATGATGTTTGTAATATACCTGGCATTGTTATTGTTGAACAAAATATTACCATCAAAATCGATACGGAAAATAGGGTTGGGGTTCTCATTGGGGAAAGAGGCAAGATTTCTGATTTCTTCAATATTTTTTAGTCTTTCAGTGATATTCCTGATTACACAAATTATTTGTGTAGTGTTTTTGGTGTTGTTGATGACAGGCGACAGGGAAATACTGATGCCTATTTTTTGCAGTTCCTTTGATTGAATATAGGTTGTGAAATTCTTTGATTTACCTGTACTGATGATCTCTGTAATTTCTTTTTTGATATCAACCCCGTCTGAATCTAAAAAAAGGTCCTGAAACTGAAGTCCAATCATTTCTGAGGGTTCATATCCTAATATCGCCTTCGAGCTTGGGGACGATTTTCGAATGAGGCCACTGCTGTGCAGGTTTAGAAAAAGGTCAGAAGAGTGATTGATGATGGTGAGTTCTTGCTTTAATTTTTCTAGGTCTTCTTGTTCGTTTTTCAACACAGATTTCATCTGTTGGATGTCGAAAATGGCATCATAAGCAGGAAAATCTGAATAGGTTAGCCCCAGCTCAAGCAATTTCTCATGTTCTTCTGCCCAAAGGGATCCGAAGAAAACAAGATGATTTTGTTGATCCCTGTATTCGAATTGTCCTTTGAGGATGGTATTGTTCAACCCATGGATTCCGATCAATACAAATTTTGAAGCAATTGATTGTAGGTATTCAAAATCAGGATGGGTAGTGGATTTTGGCTTGATGATGAAAAAACTGCTGTGGAATGCATTGTTTGAAGCAATGCTGTAGGAGAGGATTTTGAGGAGCGAGGGCCCTTTTTTGATGATGGACATCTCTTCATTCACAATGAAATAGAATGGGAAAAGCCGATCTATCTCAGTTAATTGAGCTGTAGGGGTTATATCGTCAGGATTTACTTCTCCCATGTAATCCTGAATAGGTCATGGTCAAGATTGCTGTTTATTTTTTCAGATGCTAGCTGCACCAAAACGTTTTGTTCCTTGAACATTTTAACAATACCATGGAGCATTCCTTCCATCATGGCTGTCAGTCCGGGACGATTTGAGTGATATTCAACCAACATGGAGTCACCATCCATACGGACCTTGAATTCTGGAGCAACAAGTTCCGGGTATGTCAAATAGACCCTATTGTGAAAGTTAGGCAGGTTTAACATGAACTCCTTGAAGCTCAATCCACCCGAAGCCATCATGGAGGGATATTTTTTTAGGGAAATCTCAAGGATCCAGAATTCTCCAAACATCTTTAAGACGGTGTTGAGGTCGGTATCCAGAACTTCGGAAACAGCTCCAGCCAATCGGTAAGTATACGCATCATCGTAAACCTGATGATTCTGAAACTCATGTACATCAACCTTGCTTTTTGCAATGATTTTTAACCAGGTTTCTTCTCCAAATTTTTTGACCACCAGGTCTTGAATCGATTGATTGATAATGCCGTACATGTGAATTTATTGGTTAATATAAATCTACTCAATATTCAATTGATCCCTAAAACAGGTTGAATATATTTTCTTGGTAAGGCGTAATTACCATCATTTTCATTACGTATTAATACGTAATGTCAGTTTTGTGTATGATATCAGATTTTTCTTCTTGTAAACTCTCGGTTGATGAGCTCGAGTTCTCTTCCTGTTTGGCCAGCAACGGAACTGTTTTCTTGTGCCCTTCGCATAAGGTAGGGAATTACCTCATGCACTGGGCCAAAGGGAAGGTATTTTGAAACATTGTATCCTGCATCAGCAAGATTGAAGGTGAGGTTATCACTCATGCCATAGAGCTGTGAGAAATGCAGGTGAGGATGCTTAGTAGATAAATGTTTGGATCCTGATATGTTTGCAGCTAAAAGATTGCTTTTTTCATTATGGCTGGCAACGATGATGGAAACCATTTCTATTTTTGTCATACAAATCTCAACGGCTGCATCATAATCCCTGTCTGATGATTCCTTGTTGGGTTGGATGGGTGAGGGATAGCCCAATTTCAATGCTCTTGCCCTTTCTTTTTCAATGTAAGCCCCCCTTACCAGCTTTAGCCCAGCAACATATCCTGCCTGTTCAGCTTCTTCAAGGGTTTCAGACAGGTATGATAATCTATCTGATCGATAAAGTTGGATGGTATTGTACACAACAACTTTTCCCAGGTTGAACTGCGCCATCATCTGGGTAGCCACTACATCAATAGCATCTTGAATCCAGGATTCTTCTGCATCAATCATGATACCAATGCCTGCATTCGAAGCTGCTTGGCACAATCGCGTTGTTCTGGAGATCAGTTGTTTCCATTGGGCCTGATCTTCCTGATTGAGTTGTTGAAATTTGCTGTTAAACCTGGTGTGCAAAGGCTTATCGCTCTTCGTTGATAGGGTAGTATCCAATTTTTCAAGGAGTGAACTGGATACCAGGCCTGTTATTTTGATGCTGATGAAGGGAATATTTTTTCTGGTGGCAGCAAACTGAATGACCTTGATGAAATAATTGGCTTCCGCTTCATATTTGTCTTCATCGCCTTCTCCTCCTTCAACGCCATAATCCAGAATGACCTGCACATTGAATTTCTCAAGCATATCTGCAACTTCACCTGTTTCTTCCAAGGATTCACCCCCTACAAATTGTTTAAACAAGGTCTTTTTGATCACTCCTTTAACAGGCAGGCCCGATGAGATGGCCCAGGGAGTTATCATTGTTCCCAACTTTACCAAAGGGGCAAACTGCATCAATGAAAATAAAAAGCGGGCTCTTTTCAGGTCACTGTCAGTTTTGTAGGCAAAGGCATTTTCAGTATTGTTGAAATTGATTGGCAGCGCTGAATTTGACATGTTGCAGGGACTTGAATGGCTGTAAAGATACAGCGAAATAGTTGTTGACAGTTGCTCAGGTCTTGCTTTCAGCCATGATTTTGGACAAAAGCGCTGATTTAGAGTGGATATTGAGCTTTTTGTATATGTTTTTCAGGTGATAATTGATGGTGTATGTTGTTACAAAAAGTGCGTCAGACATTTGCTTGTAACTATACCCTTTTTCAACCAGGGCAACAATCTCTTTTTCTCTAAAGGTTAATTTGTCTTTGAAGCTTGACTCTTTTTTTGATTGTAAATTGCTGATTACTTTTCCAATGGAAAGTTCATCAATGAAGGATCCTGTTCGGCTGGTTTGGTTGATTACATCAATCAAATGACTCAATTGTGCAGTTTTTAATGCATAACCGGAGGCCCCTTGTTTTATGCAATTGATGATCAGGCTGTCTTCATTGTAAGCAGTAAGCATGATGATTTTTGCAGCTGGGAATTGACCTTTGAGGTAGGGGATACCTTCCTGCCCGGATTCTCCGGGCAGGAAAATGTCTAAGAGAATGATATCAGGCAATGGGTAGGTTTTGAAGCCAATTTGCTCTCTTGCTTCTTCCATGGAGGCGCAGGAAAAAACTACCGTCATACCCTCAGTGCTATTCAGGTAATCCCTGAAGCTCTTCAGTAAAAAAATATTATCTTCTATGATACCAATTCTAATCACATTAAATATGCTCTTCGGAAAGATAGGGTTGATTATTGATACATATAAAATGCAGCTGATTTATCCTTTATTAAACTACTAAAAACAACTAATCATAGTAGCATCGATTTAAATAATTGTTGGACATACTTATATTGTTCTATATTCAACCAGTTTTTCTGCTCAATTATTAAACATTAATAAAAAAGGGTTTTTTCTCATTTTTTATGTTTTTTTCCTCTTTTTCAACAAGTAAAAAAACATAAAATTGTGATTGAAACCGATTGAGTTATAAACACAAACACCATGTTAACACCCGCAAAGCTGACTGCCATTGAAAACACATTTGACGGAATTGCCCTGCTTGATAAGCATGGCAATTACAGTTATATGAACAAGGCCCATGCAAAATTATTTGGCTATGATGCTGCAGATGAGTTGTATGGCAAATCCTGGCAAAGTATATACACACCAGAAGCTGCAGAAAGGTTACAAAAGGAAGTTTTTCCCGTATTGGGTAAAAATGGCAATTGGTCTGGTGAAACCATAGGCATCAGCAAAGATAAAAAGCCCGTCATGCAGTACATATCTCTTACCAGCCTTCCTGATGGTGGCATGGTATGTGTTTGCCGGGATAATTCAAAGGTCATCAATGCCAATCGTCTGCATTACTTGATGAGCAATCTGGGTAAGGGAATACTCGTGGAAGATGAGAACCATTGTATTGTATTGGTGAACAGGCAGTTTTGCAATCTTTTTCAAATCCCTGCCCAGCCCCACGAAATGGTTGGGGTCAATTGTTTGGATTCACTTCAACAATCACTTGTGCTCTTCAAAGATGCCGAAAAGGTGAAAAATGATATTTTCAGCATGATGGGCAAGCGGGAACCGCTGATTGGCCAGGAAGTGGTTTTTAAAGACGGCAGGATCCTGGAACGGGACTATGTTCCCGTCATCATTGAGAATACTTTCAAAGGGCAGCTTTGGAGTTACACTGATGTTACCCAGAACAGGCAATTACAAAAAAGCCTGGTGGATGCTAAAAACAGGGCGATTGCTTCAGAAAAGGCAAAGGGTGCTTTTCTTTCCAACATGAGCCATGAAATCCGGACACCCATGAATGCCATCATGGGACTGGCAGAGCAGTTGTCCATGTCTCCGCTCAATGAACAACAACATTTTTTTGTAAAAAACATCAGTGATGCAGCCCATGGTTTGCTGGGCATCATCAATGATATCTTGGACATGTCCAAGATTGAAGCTGGGAAAATGAACATCGAAAAAGAAATTGTTTCTCTAAAAGACATCAACAAGAGCGTTGAAAATATTCTCAGACCCAAAGCCAAAGAGAAGGGCCTGAGCTTTGAAACTGATGTTGACCGGAAAATCGACCCCAATCTTTTTGCTGATGAAGTACGCATCAGGCAGGTGTTGATGAATATTGTAGGGAATGCTATCAAGTTTACAGACTCCGGTTCTATTAAACTTTCCAGCACACTGGTAGAAGAGAGGAACCAGATACAACGCATTTTATTTACCTGTGAAGATTCTGGCATTGGCATCTCTGAAGAAGGCCTCAAACATATTTTTGAAGATTTTTACCAGGAAGTCAATGAGAACAATCACCGCCATACCGGCTCAGGGCTTGGGCTGGCCATTACCAGAACCCTTGTTAACATGATGGGAGGCAAGATTTGGATTGAGAGTACAAAAGGCGTGGGAACCAAGGTGATGGTAGAGATTACATTTGAAATGGTTACTGCTGACGAATTGATGAAGGATACCGTTGTGTTTGATGACTACGGATTGATTGAAGGCAAGAAAATCCTGATTGTTGATGACAATAAACTCAATAGGATGCTTTTTGCCATGATGGTCAAGAACATGAACGGCATACCAGAAGAGGCTGAGAATGGACTTGAGGCCGTTGAATTGATTAGCAAGAATAAATATGATTTGGTATTGATGGATGTTCAGATGCCCATCATGGATGGACCCACAGCTTTGGCGTTGATCAGAAAAAAATATGGGGAAACCATTCCAGTGATTGCCCTGACTGCTGCAGCCTTCAAGTCTGAGGTAAACCACATGCTCAACCTCGGCTTTGCAGACTGCATCACTAAACCCATAGACCAAAAAAATCTCCAGCACCGTCTTTGTCTTTTCTTCAAGACAGGCTCAGTAAAAGAAAAATATTATCAATCCATCCACCAAACGATCATTTCCAATATTGCTGAAATGGCGGGCAATGAACCAACCCAAGTTGCAAAAATGATGGAGTATCTAATGGAAGAAGTCTGTCATGCATTGGGAGAATGGCAAACCAGTGTTCCTGCCAAGGATTGGGATAGTGCAAAGAGAACTTTGCATAGGGAAAAAGTGATGATCAAATCAATTGGCATCAATGGTTTTGATGGATTGATCAGGGAAATTGAAGATGACGCCATCAAAAAAACAGAAGCCGAAATGACATTGATGTATGATCAGCTCATTGACCTGTTCCGTAATTTGCAGAGAAGAATCGGCTAAAAACAAAGCCTACCAGGTTAGCTCCAATTTGTTGTTTCTTCTTTCGTTGTCTGCCATCCTTTTGGTAGGGTCAATTTCAATCTTTTTCAGATCAAGTAGTTTTCTGTCGATGGTGATTACATGGGTAGGATGGGTCCATTTCCAAGGTTCTCCAACGGTACGCTTGATGGTAGGCTCTTCATTTTGCTTGCTGCCAAACATGAGGTATTGTGGGATATACGCCGTTTCTCTTGATCCATCCTTGAACTCCATTGAAATATCAATGGGCATGGGCATGGTTCCTGCATTTCTCAACCGAATTTTCATCTTTCCACCCTCATCCCAAAGGCTATCTATTCCATAATCAATTGTTTTGGTGGTGTTAACAAAGAAATCCCTGTACCAATCCAGCTGAATGCCGCTTTCGTTTTCCGCCAGCCTGATCAGGTCGTTCACATGGGGGTGTTTGAATTTCCAGGTTTGAAAATATTTCAACAGGATGCTGTCCCTGACGGGAGCGCCTACGATATAGCCCAGTTGCTCCATGAAAACTTCTCCTTTTGAATAAGCATTGGTGCTATAAGCACTGTTGGTGCTATAATGGTCTGAATGGGTTGTCAAAGGCTCATTGTAATCGCTTTTTGAAAGGGCAATATAGGCATTGTAGGCCCCAAGATGAGGAAATGAATCCTTGCTTTCATGGAGGAAATTTTGAACATTCGATTCTGCAAAACTGGTAAACCCTTCGTCCATCCAGGGATAGAGGGATTCATTGGTGCCCAGGATCATCTGGTACCAGCTGTGCATCCATTCATGGATGACAACACCTTCTCCAGCACCTTTGAGCAAGGTGGCCATGGGATATTCCATGCCGCCATCGCCTCCCTGTATAAATGAATATTGTTTGTAGGGATACTCGCCATAATGCTTGTCAATGAAAGGCAATGCTTTGGATGCAAGCTCCAAGACACTGTCCCACTGAGACTTGTAATTGTTGATATACGTATTCAAGTTAGTGCTTTGCCTCATCCTGGCTGGGATAGCATTGAACTGGGCAGTCAATGCTGCAGTATCTATGGTGTAAAATGAGTGAAGGACTAAACCTTTTCTAACCTGCTTTGAATTGTGTACATATCCAGGATCTGCTGCCCAAACAAAATCATGCACATTGGGTGCCTTGAACTTCCAGGTCAGGGTATTGCCCTGTGTAGGTTTGAATGGCAGGCTTGCATATTTTTCGTAACCATGCCCAATTTCATGGGGGTTTTGCAAATAGCCTGTTCCGCCAATTACATAGTTTTTATCGATGGTGATGTTGACCTCAAAATCGCCCCAAATGCCATAAAATTCTCTTGCAACATACGGTGTAGGATGCCATCCCTGCAGGTCATACTCCGCCAATTTAGGATACCACTGTGCCATGCTGAAGCGGACACCTTCAGCATTGTCTCTTCCGCTTCTCCTGATTTGAACAGGCACCTGGGCTTCAAAATCCAGCTCTATCAGGGCCTTGGATTTAGGGAGAATGGGTTTGGCCAATTCCACTTTGAGAATGGTTTCATAGGCTGTGGTTTTTTGCAATTGACCATTGACCCTTAGGTTTTTAACCTCCTGGAATCCAATTTCATTGGGCTTGAGGTTTGAAATCCTGTCTCTAACGCGTTGGTCCCAGTCTGCACGGCCCCTGATCAGTTTCTTACCCAGCTCCTGGCTGCGCATGTCCATCATGCTGCCGGGTTGAAAAGCATTCCATTGAAGGTGATAGTAAAGTACTTTTAAGGTATCTGGAGAGTTGTTCCAGTAGTCGAGGCGTTGCTTGCCTGAAAACCTATTGTTATCAGCATCCACTTTTACATCCATCTTGTAATTGACTTTTTGCTGCCACCTGTCGGCTTGTGCAAAAAGAGCATTTTCAGCAATAAACAGGCAGAAAAATACGGCCAATGAAGCAGCAAGATGAATTTTCCTCATAAACAGTGGTTATTTCTCCGAAATTAATGCCATTTTATAAAAACACATTGATTTTTGGCGATAATGTTTTTGGGAGCTATTTTTGCAACATGTTAGCAAACGGTCATATCCACCATCATCATAACTTGCCTTAGGGTAAGCCTGGTATTGGTGTATACATAATTCGGGCTTGCCATTGGTAAGCCTTTTTTTATTTTTAAACAGGATAGCATGGGTAATGAAACAGTATTAAGGATTGCCATTCAGAAGTCTGGCAGGTTGTATGAAGACTCAGTTCAGCTTTTGAAAGAATGCGGAATTGAACTCAGGAATGTAAAGGACAGGTTAAGAACTGTTTCTGAAAATTTTCCAATTGAAGTGTTTTTCCTGCGGGATGATGATATTCCCGAATATGTAGAAGACGGTGTAGCAGATATTGGCATCGTAGGGCAAAACGTCTTGGCTGAAAAAGACAGGAAGGTTGATACGGTTGAAGCACTTGGTTTTGGCAAGTGCCGTCTTTCTCTTGCTGTTCCCAAAGCGCTGGTATATGAAGGTGTTGCTTCGCTTGAAGGTAAGAGAATTGCTACGAGCTACCCGCACCTTGTGAAATCATTCCTTGCAGAAAAAAAGGTGACAGCAAGTATTCATGAAATCAGCGGCTCGGTTGAAATTGCCCCCGGCATTGGCCTTTCTGATGT
>CANEWJ010000011.1 GCA_947442625.1 Chitinophagaceae bacterium | reverse complement strand
TGTAAATAATGTAGAAATTGATTGCTCAAATTCAAAAAAAACTAATAATTGCGTCTTACCTTACCTCTAACCATCTTGCGACGGTTATTTGAGTGTTACTGCTTTCCAAACTTTCAAAGATCTTTCAGCCTCTTGCAAAACTGCCCAACCGAATTGGGAGTGCAAAATTAGCTGTTTAAAATTATATCTGCAAATTTTTATTCAAATGAAACGTAAAAATTTGACCTGATTTTATTTCGAAGAACTGCGCTTTTTGTGTAGCGGGATGCAAATATAGGAAGCATTTCTCATACGTTCCAAATTAAATTGATTTGTTTTTTTGCAAAATATTGAAAATCAATCCCAGCAAGGGTTTTGAGGCAAAAAAACTTGATGCATTTTACTTCAACAATACGGCTATTTCACTGGAATAAATAACATCATCAAGGAACAATCCATGACCGGGTGCAGTGAAATCAGCCATGGCACTGTCTTTTGATAACAACACATTTTGGAATGATTCAACACTGATCTTTTGGCGCCCAACTTTAACCATTGTTCCTACCAGGGCCCTGACCATCCCCCTGAGAAAGCGGTTGCCTTCAACTGTAAAAACCCAACCATCTGCAGTTTCATGCCACTGGCAAACGGAAATAGTACACATATGGGTATATACCTGTGTTCTTCTTTTGGCGAAGCTGGTAAAATCATGCAGTCCTAACAGGGAGCTGGCTGCCTGATTGAGGCTGGAAAGGTCCATTGGATAAGGATAAAACCAAGACCGGTCATCCAGAAAGGGGTTCTTGCTGTTGTATATATAGTATTTGTATCTCCTCCCTATAGCATCAAATCTGCTGTGGCTTCCTTCTGGTACAGGGTAAATACCGGTAATGGCAATATCGGGAGGCAAAATGGCATTGATGTGGTATACACATTCGTCCTTGAGCTGGCGATCAATGGAGAAATGAAAGAAATTTCTGTTGGCATGCACCCCAGCATCGGTCCTGGAGGAACCTGTCAATTGGACGTTTTCCCTAAGGTAGGTGGCCATCGCCCTTTCTACCTGCCCCTGGATGGTGATGGCATTGTCCTGAATCTGAAAACCCGCAAAGCGAGTCCCCTTGTATGCTAAGGATAAAAAATAAGTTGGCATGCCTGAGGGTTTATTCAATTGCTTTCTGCAACAAGGGCTCTGAAGGCGATGATATTTTCTTCCTTGAAAAAAGAAGCTTCAAGGTTTCCAAAAGAAGCTTGATCAGCAATGAGTGGTTTCAATGCCTTGAACAACTGAAGCCTGCTTGTCTCGTCAACAAAAAACCATCCGATTTCAAGTGCCTGCTTGGTGTTGAAACATTTTTGACCAAATACCTTAACAGTATAATTGCGCTGCTCATTGTCTGATGCAATTCCCAGCAACTTCTTCTGCAATGCCCGAATATCCTTGTAATCGGCAATGGGACGATCACAAACAATGATCGGACTTGCTTTTGAAACTTGGGCATTCGTTTTGCTGCTATCGCTATCAATGGTAGGCTTGCTTACATGAAAAATGGTGTCTGGAGAAAGGATAGGATCAGCAATGGCTTTTGAAGGCCTCTCCATCAACCCAGCATCCTTTGGCTGCGCCATGGGTTCTGTTGGTGCAACAGTCTTCCTCTTTTCAATCTCTACACTGATGGTATCAGCCATTCCTTTGATTGTTTTCTCTATAAAAACCAATCTTTTAACATCATCATCCTCCATTTGGGTGCTGATGGAAATCAGAGGTTGGGCAACCTTGGCTTTTTCAATGAGGCTGTCTTTCAAACCAGATTTTGTAGCAACAGCTGTCAACTCCGGCTTTGTGATGGACTTGCCAGGCAAGGTCTGCGCTGCACTGTCTTTCTTGGGCATTTTTTCCAGCAATGATGTATCGTCAGTTGCACCAGCCAAAAGTTTTGCAAAGCTGCCCTCCTCTTTCTGTGGCAATTTCATTTCAATGGGTGCGGATTGGGGCACCGCGCCTTTGATCACTTCCAGGCTGGTGCGGTCGAACAAAGACCAGCCCTGCCCTTCCATCTGCTTCAATTGAAAGCCACGGTCGCGGTCGGTTCCATTGATATAGAATGCGACCTCAGGGTAAATATTTTTGGGAAAGCCGATGGAGAATTCCATCTCTGTCGCTTTAATCTTCGGGAGAATCAGGAACCCAGCTGCAGATGAAGACACCATCGTGTTTCCCTGTTTGAGGTAAAATGGCTGCTGGCCGTCTGCCTCAATGAAAATATAATGCTGGGCACTCAAGCACTGAAAAGCCATCACGGCCATGAACATGCAAAACATCCGAATACCTGAATAAATTGACATAGCACAAATCTAATAAAAGAATGATTCACAAAGCAAGGATTTTACCATCCATCAAAATTGGCAAATCTTAAACCATTGCCTTGATATATTTGCAACATAAACCATCTGAATATGAAACATTACTTGATTTTATTGCTTGTAAGCACCCTTTCTATCATGGGATTTTCCCAGGGAAAAGGAGCTGTTGACTCAAGCTGGAAAAAAACACCCCGGTATACCCCCACAAGGGTTAACAACCTTGTTCATACCAAACTTGATGTGCGGTTTGACTACGAGAAGACTTTTCTTTTGGGAAAGGCATGGATTACACTGACGCCGCATTTCAATCCAACAGCAGCTTTAACGCTGGATGCAAAAGGAATGGACATCATTCAGGTATCCATGGTTCAGCCTGACAAGTCCTTGAAAAACCTGGAATATGGTTATGACAGGAAACAACTGGCCATAAAGCTTCCAAAGACATACAAAAAGGGTGAAAACTATACCGTCTACATCAATTATGTATCCAAGCCCAATGAATATGAGAAAGAGGCAGGAGCAGACCCCATGCTGGGCGTGAAAGGTCTTTATTTCATCAACCCCAAGGGAGAGGAAAAAAATAAACCCATCCAGATTTGGACACAGGGTGAAACGGAATCCAACTCCGTTTGGTTTCCCACAATTGATCAGACCCAACAAAAAACAACCCAGGAGATTTACATGACTGTGCCATCCAAATATGTGAGCCTTAGCAATGGGAAATTGGTAAGCCAGAAGAACAACAATGACGGCACCAGAACCGATTACTGGAAAATGGACCTTCCCCACTCTCCTTACCTGTTCTTCATGGGCGTGGGCGACTATGCCGTGATAAAAGATTCGTGGAAGGGAAAGGAAGTGAATTATTATGTTGAAAAGGAATTCGGACCGGTGGCCAAGAAAATCTTTGGCAACACACCAGAAATGATGACCTATTTCTCGAAAATCACTGGTGTTGAATACCCCTGGGTCAAGTACAGCCAAATTACAGGAAGGGAATATGTGGCAGGCGCCATGGAAAACACCACCGCTACCATCCACCAGGAAACCGCCCAACAGGATGCAAGAGAACTGACAGATGGGAATATCTGGGAAGGCACCATTGCACACGAATTGTTTCACCAATGGTTTGGCGATTATGTAACAGCCGAAAGCTGGAGCAACCTTACCCTCAATGAATCCTTTGCTGATTATAGCCAAACCCTTTGGGATGAATACAAGTACGGTAAGGATGCCGGTGATGCTGAAAATTTCAGCGGTTTGCAAACGTACCTGATGGGTGACAATTCCAAAAAAGACCTTGTGCGTTTTTATTATGAAGACAGGGAGCAAATGTTTGACGCCGTCAGCTATCAAAAAGGCGGAAGGATCTTGCACATGTTGAGAAAACATATTGGAGACAGTGCGTTTTTTAAGGGATTGAACCTTTACCTGAGCAGCAACAAATTCAAGTCTGCTGAAGCCCATCATTTGCGCCTTGCTTTTGAAGAGGTTAGTGGAATGGACCTTACCTGGTATTTCAACCAATGGTATTTTGGCAATGGTCATCCAAAACTGGACATCCAATATAAATACAATGAAGCAGCACAAAAGGCAACGGTGATTGTAAAGCAAACACAAACCACAGGAAAAGTATTCAGAATACCCACCTTCATTGATGTTTACAATGGCAAGACCAGGACCAGGAATGAGGTTTGGATTGAGCATGCTGTAGACAGTTTCAGTTTTGCTTCCACCACGAAGCCGGACCTGATCAATTTTGATGGAGAGAAAATCCTGCTTTGTGAGAAGAAAGAGAACAAAAGCCTAGACAACTACATCCACCAGTATTATCAGGCGGGAAATTACCTTGACAGAAAAGAAGCAGTTGATTTCTGTGGCAAGAAGACGGATGATCCCAAGGCCTTGGCACTCTTGAAAGATGCCCTCAATGATCCTTTCCATGGCATAAGATTGCTTGCGATGGGTAAAATTGATATGAAAAAAGACCGCATCAGAAAAACCTTTGAGGAGACAGTTGCCGTGTTGGTGAACAAGGAAACCAACAGGCCTGTCAAGGCGAGCATGATAGAGGGATTGGGCAAAACAGCCGATGCAAAATATGCTTCTCTCTTTGAAAAAAACATCAATGACTCATCTTATGCTGTGTCAGGAGCTGCTTTGGAAGCGCTATCCAAAACGGACAGTGTGCTTGCACTCAAGTATGCAATGGAATTGTCCAACAAACCTGCAAAAGGAAAATTGGATAATGCCATCAACTCCATCCTGGTTGCCTCTGGCAAGGAGGAAGTTTTTGACAAACTGGCTGATAAGTTTACTTCAATGGGATTGACCAATGAAAAGTTCATGCTGATGCAGCAGATCGGTGAAATGACAGGGTCAATGAAAAGCAATGATCGGATAAAAAAATCAATCGATTTGATTACGGCTTTCAGGGATGAAATACCTGCAGGAGTGAAAGAACAGACCAACCCGTATATCAATGGCATGATCCTCGGAGGCATTATGGCCAAACTGAAGATGTTTGGGAACACAGAAATGGTAAAATACCTTGAAAGCAAGATGGGAAAATAATCATTGTAGCAACACAAAAAGAAAGGCACAAAGGTTGAATACTTTGTGCCTTTCTTTTTTTTCTTTTGTGTCAATTATTGGAGCTGGTAAGCAACCACATGGTTCTTCCAAAATGTAGGAACATAAACAATTTTATTTTTCTTATCGTACCCAATGTCAGCAGTATTTATGCCCTCTTTCCTGGTATCCAGCAACAATTTCTTTTCACCATTCATTTTTACCAACCATATAGAACCTGCCCAGCAGGAAACTAGAAAAGTATTTTCATCTACTTGTTCTATGCCATCGGTGCCGCCTTCCATGCCTTCAGTGATCAGTATTTTTGATTTGTCTTTCCCAAATTTGTAAAGTGCACCAGCATCTGTAAAGTACAAGGTCTTGTCAACATAATGCAGGCCATTCAAGCCTTTGAGCCCCTCAGCAAACAAACTGGCTTCCAGCTTATCTATATCAATAAAATGGATTTTTTGGGTCTTGGAATCTGACACGTACATGTTGCCACGCTTGTCTGATGTGATGTCATTCAATGCTTTTGCCCCTTCGATGTAAAGCTTTTTTACAATCTGTGCCTTGGTAACCTCAATGATTACAACTGAATCGACATCCGCTACAACCAGAAAATCACTGAACATGGTCATGCCTTTGGGGGCATGCAATCCTTTGATCCAATCGGGATTAAGGATTTTTCCGGAAAGGGTTAGCAATGAAATAGACCCTTTGCCATCTTTGTCCCAGGGGCCCTTGCCATCAATATTGGTAACATACAAACGCTGGTTCTTGCTGTCCAGCAGCACAGATTCAGGAACTTTCAGGGTGGTATCGGTAGCCCATAATTTGTTGAGGCTTTGGGCCATTGCACCTGATACCATACCCATCACCAATAAAAACAATAACATTGATTTTTTCATATACTTGATTTATTTTTTATCGTTCTACATTAAATGCACTGATGTCAATACTTGTATCTCGCCCGCCAACAATCTCTTCTACCAACTTCCCTGATGCCGCTGCAAGAGAGAGGCCAAGCATCGCATGGCCACCTGACATGACGATGTTATCAAATGATGAATGCCGGCCAATATAAGGAAGACCGTCTGGACTCAAAGGCCTCAGTCCATGCCAAATCTTGTCCTGGGCAGGAAAACTTACAGGGAGATCCGGATAATAATTTTTTGCAGCCTTGAAAATGGCCTGAACCCTTTTCATCAGCATGGGTGAGCCGATACCACTGATTTCCATGGTTCCGCCCATCCTAAGATCAGCACCCATTGGCGTCATTGCCACCCTGTCATCGACAAGGATTGCAGGATAATGAAGGTTTTTTTCAACGGCATCGAAAGTCATGCTATACCCTTTACCCGCTTGGAGAAGAAGGTTTATACCAAGGTCTCGGCTGGTTACGGGCAGCCATGAGCCTGTGGCCAAAATAATCTCATCTCCGGAAAAATCCCCTTTATCTGTCAATACCTTGGTTACTTTTCTTCCGTGTTTTTCAAATCCAGTAATGGTGGTTTCCAGCTGAAATTGTACCCCCGACTGCTGCAAATGATCGTGAATGGTTTTCATCAAATCGCCAGGATGCAAATGGGCATCAATGGGATACAAAACCCCTCCCCTTACATTGACCTCCACCGCTGGCTCCATGGCCTGGACCTCTTTTGCGCTGAACACTTTGGTTTCAATATTCAATGCCGCTGCCTCCTTTGCCAATTCAATCTCATGCTTTTCAGTCAGGGCACTTTTATAGAGCATAAAACATCCCTTTTCCTCCATCCGGAATTGATTGCCCAAATCGTTACGGATTTCCGAAGTGAGTTCACGGCTCAGGTGAAGAATATTGTTGAGATGAGGGATATTTCTTTCCATTGTAGCCTTGCCGGACCTTTTCCAGAAGGTCAGTGCCCATCGGATAAGATCCATGTTGAGCCTGGGCTTGATGTAAAAAGGTGAACTGGAGCTCAGCATCCACTGCAAACCCTTGGCAACAATACCGGGCGAGGCAAGCGGAATAAAATGACTGGGCGAAATGTATCCTGCGTTGCCGAAAGATGTACCATGTTTCAGGTCTCCCTTGTCAATCAAGATTACTTCATGGCCAGCTTTGTTCAGGTAATAGGCTGTACACAGCCCAATTACACCCCCACCTGCTACGATAACCTTGCTCATGTTTTCCTTTTTTCCAAAGTTAGTTGAATTAGGAATTGTCCTTCTCCAATTGGTCCTAGTAATTTATTTTGATGTCCTTGTATACTGTTGGCAACCATACCTGCATGGGATTGCTTCCCCGGTTACACCACGTATAATACGGAATTGCGCGCACTTTTTGGTTTACGGTTTTGGTTGATTGTCCATCAGCATCAATTTGTAAAACAGGCAATGTTGAAACAAGGCTGATTACTTTTTCATCAAGCACATTAAAATTTTCCGTCTCAAACTTGGCAGTTACTGGGGAAAAAATATTCCATGCTTTTCCATTGTTGTCTGCACCCTCAATGCAATAAACAAGTGGACCGCGTTGCAGTGCCATCCGATGATTGTTGTCAACAAGCTCTTTTGTTGCGCCGATTTTGCGCACTTCCATGGGCATTGTGTATTCTACCTTATCACCATCTTTCCATTCTTTTTCAATGACGGCATAACCGTTCTCTTCTTTGAATGCAACCAATTTGCCATTGACAAGTACTGTTGGCGCAGCATTTGATTGGTTAAGGAATGAATAAAGATTGCCAGGTGCTGGCGTATTCCTGAGCCACCCTGGAATCCTGAATGCAATAGCCGCTTTTTCTTTTTTACTCATGGAAATACTGCAGCTAACATTTCCTTGCCATGGGTAAGAAGTTGATGTTTTTATTTTCATGGTTGATGATGCCAGATCAAATGAAGATTCACTGCCCACAAAAAGATTGATGTAGATGGTATTGCTTTCCTGGCCATAAACATACCCGCCGACCGAAGCAATCAATCTTGCAATATTGGATGGACAGCATGCAGTGCCAAACCATTCCCTGCGGTTGTGATTGCCCTGTGAGGCCAGTGGATTGCCATAGAAAAAACGATCACCACTCAATGAAAGTCCATCCAATGCACCGTTGTATAAACTTCTTTCCAGTACATCGATGTATTCAGCTTTACCTGTAAGGCTGTTCATGCGCTGGTTCCAGAACACCATGCCCACAGAGGCACATGTTTCACAATAGGCCTGTTCATTGGGCAAATCATAGTCCTTAGAAAAGCCTTCGTTCTTTCCTGCAGAACCTATGGCACCCGTAATATACATGTTGCGAAAAACCACATCCTGCCATACCCTTCTCATGGCCAACAAGTAGTCTTGGTCTCCGGTGTGTGCAGCCACATCTGCCGCGCCGGTATAGAGATACATGGCGCGCACTGCATGTCCTGTTATTTCTGACTGTTCCTTCACCGGAAGCAGGTCTTGGGAATAATCGGTACCCTTGCCATTTTTCCATTGACTGCCTACGCCATGGTTCTTTCCTCTTTCAGACAGCAGCCAGTCGGCCAATTTGAGGTATCTTTTTTCTCCTGTGGTCTTGTACAATTTAACCAGTGCCAGCTCCAGCTCCTGGTGACCTGTTACCCAGTTTCTTTTTCCTGGACCAAATGTTGCATCAAAATGATCAGCCCAACGTTTGCTTACTTCAAGTAATTTCTTCTTTCCTGTTGCATCGAAATAAGCTACTGCGGCTTCCAGCATGTGTCCGCCACAATAATCTTCGTGCTTGTCCATGTCAGACCAACGCTTGTCCAATCCAGTGAGGGTATAGTAGGTATTGAGGTACCCATCCGCTTGCTGTGCTGCAGCGATCTTGTCAATCCACTCATCTGCTTTTTGTTCAAGTGCTTTATTCCCCGTGAGCTTAATGGCATAAGCCATTGCTTCAATTGCTTTGTAAACATCGGAATCATCATAAAAAATCCCTTCGTGTTTTTCCCCCTTTGCCCTTGCTGCCTTTTCAAAATTTCGGATCCTTCCGGTATTCACTTCGGTTTGGTAAACACAGGCATCCAGGGTTTTGGTAGCCACCTTGTCAATTTTGGGTTTCCAAAAATCATCATTGATGACCACCTTTGAAAAGTTGACAGGGCTGATATGAACACTGGCCTGCTGGGCATTCCCCCAAAAGGAAACAAGCATGAACAATACTGTAGTAAAAATCCTGATGGTAGACATAATAAAAGTTTGTTGATTTAGAATTGGATGAGGAGTGGTTTATTGGAACTGATCTGCCATGTTTTATCACCATACCTGACCTGCTTATTGATGGACTTTGATGGGGTAACAACCGCTTTCTTGAGTTTTCCATTTTCCCATGCAATATCAACGGTTAAATTGCCCCTTGCCTTCAATCCTTTGACAGCACCCGTTGGCCACTCCACAGGCAAAGCAGGCAGCAACAGGATTTCACCATCATGGCTCTGCATCAGCATTTCCGCAATCCCTGCGGTTGCACCAAAGTTGCCGTCAATCTGAAAAGGAGGGCAAGCGTCAAACAGATTCGGATAGGTTCCGCCTCCGGCCATTTTGACTTCGTTGCGGTCTGAAGGATAATAGGTAAGGATGCTCTTGATGGCATCATAGGCCCGCTCACCATTCTGCAATCTTGCCCAGAGGTTGATCTTCCAAGCGATGGACCAACCCGTTCCATTGTTGGTGCGCAACTCAAGGGATCGTTTGACAGCGTTGGCCAATGCAGGTTGCTTAGACATGGTTATTGAGGCCCCAGGATATAGTCCAAAGAGATGGGAAACATGCCTGTGGTTCGGATCATTGTCTGCCCAATCATAGTACCATTCCTGCAGGTTTCCCTTGCTGCCAATTTGATATGGATGCAGGTTCTTAAGTGCATCCTTCAATTGATTGGAAAAAACGGGATCTTTTTTCAACAGTTTGTCGGCAGCTATGACATTGGAAAACAATTCACGGATCATGGCGAGATCGGCAGTTCCTCCAAAAAGAACTGCACCTTTAAACCCTTTATCTGTAACGAATATATTTTCAGGAGAGGTTGAAGGAGCTGTCACCAGACTCCCCTTGGGATCTTTCACTAGAAATTGCAGGCAGAACAGGGCAGCTCCCTTCATGATTGGATAAGCGTCCCTTTTGAGAAATGCCGTATCGTTGGAAAAAAGGAAATGTTGCCAAAGATGGGTGCTCATCCATGTTCCACCCATTGTCCAGTTGGCCCAAACAGGCTTTCCTTTTCCAAAGTCACCCACTGGATTTGAAATGCCCCAAATGTCAGAGTTGTGGTGTGCTACCCATCCATCCATACCATAGAATGAATTTGCAGTAATGGCGCCAGTCTTGCTCAGGTTTTTGATGAATCCCATCATGGGCTGGTGAAACTCAGAGAGATTGGTGGTCTCAACAGGCCAGTAATTCATTTCTGTATTGATGTTGATCGTATAATTGCTGCTCCAAGGAGGACGGACCTGCTCATTCCAGATCCCTTGCAGGTTGATGGGCACTTCTGGAGTACGTGAAGAACTGATCATCAGGTATCGGCCAAATTGAAAATACAAAGCCACCAAAGCATTATCAGTCCCACCTTTCGCAAAGTTTTTCAGGCGTTGGTCAACCGGCAACAGCTGGGCAGCTGATTTTCCCAGGTCCAAGGAAACACGTTGATAATATTTTGAAAAATCAGCTGTATGTTTTTTGAGGACCAGGTCGTAGTTTTCCAAGCCAGGTTTTTGCAATGGCTCCTCCGCCATCCTTTTCTCATTTTTGCCTTGATTCACCGGATGCTTGTCAAAACCATTGAAACTGGTTCCCATTGATACAGCCACCAATATTTCTGTTGCACCAGAAAGTTGAACTGAGGAATCAGTATTGATTTGTTTTCCATTGTTGGACAAGACTTTAACTATACCGGCAAACCGCATGGCATTGGCACTGTCGTACTGCACAGCATTGGGCATGTTACCACGATAGCTTGGCTCAGCAAGGGATGGTGCCATTCCATTCATCACCAGGCCTGCTGGAGAAATCATTGCTTTGTGTTGAAGTAAACTATTCAGGGTTAGTTCCACATTCATCTTGTTCTTCCCCTTGGCACTGAGTTTTACAAACATCAGTTGATCAGGATAAGACACAAAATACGTACGAGCATATTTTGTATCGTCCGCTTCAAAAAAAACATTGACTACGCCCCTGCTCATGTCCAGCACCCTCGAATAATTGGAAATTTCGTTGATGTTGAAATTCATGAGAAGATTTCCAAGCGGGGCATATGAGGCAGAGAATTTGCCCTGAATGAATTTTACGAGGCTGTCGGCCTTGTTATAATCGCCTGCGAAAAGTGCTGATCTCACCAAAGGAAGGTACTTTTTGGCATCTGGATTCATGTTGGCATCTACCGGATAACCAGCCCAAAGGGTTGCTTCGTTCAATGATATGCGGTCTTTGCTGATTCCCCCGTAAACCATTCCACCGATGCGCCCATTGCCAATGGGGAGAGCATCCTCGAAAAATGAAGCGGGTTTATCATATCGCAACAAATCACTTTGTTGGGAATACACTGATCCTGTAATCATGCACAAGATAAATAGAACGTTTTTTTTCATAATCACATTTTAGATAACTTGAAACCCATGTGCATAGGGGTCGTCTTCAAGGTCGATGGAAATGGTATTGTGTCCGTAAATTTTGGCCCATCCTTCAATGGAGGGGCGCATGGCGGGCTTGTCATTGACAGCAGTTTCTTCTTCTATGCGGCCGATGAACCTGCTTCCAATGATGCTTTCGTGGATGAATGCATCGCCTTTTTTCAACATCCCTTTGGCATACCATTGCGCCATGCGGGCACTGGTGCCTGTTCCGCAGGGTGAACGGTCGATGGCCTTGTCGCCATAGAAGACAGCATTGCGTGCCGTAGACGTGGGATCGATGACGACACCACACCAGAGGATATGACTACACCCATTGATCGTTGGATCTTCCGGATGCACGAATGTGTATTTTGCATTGATATTTTTCCTGAGTTGCCTTGCCATGCTGATGAGCTGGTCTGCAGTAAAATGTTCCAAGCCAGGGAAGTTTTCCTGCACATCAACAATGGCATAAAAATTTCCGCCGTAAGCAACATCCACCCTGATGCTTCCAAGCCCAGGGCAATCCACCGCCAAATCAGCCTGGTCCAGGTATCCTGGAACATTGGTGAGTCTGACAGAACTGACTTTATCACCAGTCATTGTGTATTCAATCTGCACCAGCCCGGCCGGCGCTTCCATCCTTATTTTTCCACTGACCTTGGGCTTTACGAGCCCCGATTCAATGGCTGCTGTGATGGTTCCGATGGTACCATGGCCACACATG
This sequence comes from Chitinophagaceae bacterium, assembly GCA_947442625.1. Taxonomy (GTDB): domain Bacteria; phylum Bacteroidota; class Bacteroidia; order Chitinophagales; family Chitinophagaceae; genus Pollutibacter. The sequence continues at coordinate 23,094 of CANEWJ010000011.1, read as the reverse complement.
GGCAAACAACCACTGGTTTCAATAAACAGCACGGCAAAATCATTCTCAGGATCATGCGGTGGATAAAGGATGCTACCGCTCATCATGTCGTGGCCCCGGGGTTCGAACATCAACCCTTTTCTTATCCAATCAAATTCGCGCAAAAAATGCTGCCTTTTCTCACTCATGTTGTTGCCTTCTAATGCAGGTCCGCCTGAGACGACCAACCGCACAGGGTTGCCACAGGTATGGGCATCAACACACTCAAAAACATGACCAGACAACTGGTGTGTTGCATGATTCAACAAAAGAGAAAGGGGTTGGGTAGACATAGGTGTACAATTTAAATAAAATGAACGAAATTGGAAATCTAATTGGTTGTATATGGAGACTTATGGTAAGATTTTATTGATCGCCATGCCGATATTCCTGCTCTTGGTGTTGCTGGAAAAATGGTATGGCTGGAGGAAAGGCCATGACACGGTAAGGACCATGGACATGGTTTCATCACTTGCATCTGGCATCACCAATGTTACCAAGGATGTATTGGGCCTTAGTGTGGCCATCATCAGTTATGGCTGGATGGTCAGGAATCTGGCCATCACCAGGATTGAAGAAGGCCTGGCTGTATATGTCATCGCCTTTATTGCACTTGATTTCTCTGGTTATTGGATACACAGGATTCAACACACTACCAATATATTCTGGAATGCCCATATCATTCACCACAGCAGTGAAGAGTTCAACCTGGCCTGTGCCCTGAGGCAAAGCATCTCCGTTTTTTTCAAATTGTTCACGTTTTTTCTCTTGCCAGCAGCCTTGCTCGGCGTACCGGGCAATGTGATTGCCATTGTTGCACCGCTTCACCTGTTTATTCAGTTCTGGTACCATACACAACACATTGGCAGGATGGGTGTTTTAGAGAAAATCATTGTAACCCCATCGCACCACAGGGTTCACCATGCCATCAACCCTGAATACATCGATAAAAACTATTCACAGGTTTTCATTGTATGGGACAAGCTTTTTGGCAGTTTCCAGGAAGAGCGCAAAGACATTCCTCCGGTCTATGGGATCACGCATCCCGTTGCCACATGGAACCCCATCAAAATCAATTTTCAACACATGTTGGGTTTGGTGGCTGATGCCTGGAGAACAAGCCACTGGATGGACAAGGCCAGGATCTGGTTCATGCCAACGGGATGGAGACCAGCAGACATGATGGAGAAATATCCGCTAAAAAAAATTGAGGATGTCTATGCGTTCGAGAAATACGGTCCACCCAGCAGCACAGGGCTCAGGGCCTGGGCAATGATCCAACTGGTTTTTCTCCTGCTTTTTATTTCATATCTCTTTGGAAACCTTGCTGACATCGGCAGCCCAGGAATTTTCCTTTATGGATTGTTCATCTTCCTTTACATCTATGCACTGACCTCAATGATGGATGGAGATAAATATGCCTTTGTTTGGGAGGGAATAAAATGTATCACTGCCATCTTCCTGGTCTACAGTACCGGTGGGTGGTTTGGTGCAGAAAAATACCATGCTTCCATCCCCTATCTGGTAGGTGCTTATTTGGTTGTTTCGATGTACCTATCAACCAGTTTTTCCATCAATCGCAAGGTGAGGGTTCCTTCGGAAAGCAGCAGATCGTGAAACTGCCTGATATCAAATTTATCTCCCAGCGCTGATGTTGCCCGTTTGCGCAGCTCCTTGATTTTTAACTCACCCATTTTATAGGCCAATGCCTGACCGGGCCAGGCAATATACCGGTTGATTTCTGTATTGACTTCATGCAAAGAAAGAGCGGTATTGTCTGCAAGGTAAGACACAGCCTGATCCCTGCTCCAGCCTTTGGCATGAAGACCAACATCAATCACCAGCCTGCAGGCCCTCCACATGTCGTAGGTCAATTGTCCAAACCGGCTGTAAGGATCTTTGTAAAGCCCAATGTCATACCCCAGGGATTCTGCATACAATCCCCAGCCTTCACCAAAGGCATTGACATAGAGATTCCTGCGAAAATTGGGAAGGTTTTCAAGCTCCTGTGTAAGTGCCATTTGAAGATGATGGCCTGGTGCGGCCTCATGCAAGGTGAGCGCCTCTAATGTGTAAAGACTTCTTGAAGGCAGGTTGTACACATTGACCCAATAGTTCCCGGACCTGGTGCTTTTGATGGGTGCAGGGGAATACCTCCCTGCCGTATAGGTTGGCGCTATCTCTGATGGCACTGGTTCTACGCCATAAGGCTGACGGGGAAGCCTACCAAAAAGGGTGGGCAGTTTTCCATCAATTTTTTTGGCAATGTACGAGGCCTCTTTCAAGAGCGCTTCTCCACTGGTGGGATAGAATTGGGGATCTGTTCTCAGCGATAGGATAAATGCCTTCATGTCGCCCTGAAAACCTACCTGTGATTTCACTTCTTCCATGGCCAGTTTGATGCGTGCCACTTCTTTCAATCCAATAGTGTAGATAGCATCATAGCCCAGATCAGTGGTGGTAAAATGCTTGACCCTTTCCTCATAAAAAGCCAAACCAGATGGGAAAAATTGTGCCCCGGGTTTCTTGGGGGCCTTGGCCAAATATTCGTTTTCAAAAAAAGACTTGACATTCTTGTAAGCAACAACGGCACTGAAAAGGATGGCCTGGCGGCCTTTCTGGAGCGTTTCCTTCCATGCAGGATCAGCAATACCTGCAGGCTTTTTTGCGAATGGCCTCCAAAAGGATGAAGCCTCGGGGTCTGTAACAATGTGTACTTCATAGGTATTGGAGATCTGCGCTACAACATCATAGGGTTGTGCGATACCAACCGCAAGCCCTTTCCTCATAAGGCTAAAATGTTCTTCCATGTAACGGGGCAAATCATTCAGCTTGGCGATATAGTCTTCTGCATCTTTCAAACTGTTGATCCTTGCACTGGCAATACCTGTAATATTCGTATGGAATCCTCCTTCTGAAAGAATAGGATTGAGGTAGGAAGCATATTTAAAATCAGAAATATCATCTTCAAAACTATACAACAGCAAAGCGGCATTGATCTCGTCTGTAAAGTCCAATTGACGGGTATCAATCGACCTGATTTCCTTCTCCAAGCCAACAAAAAAATCATGCCTTCTTTTGGCTTCAGCTTCTCCATGCAAACCCAGTGGAAAGCCAGCAGCCAGGTCCAGCTTTCTTTCCTGCTCATTGAAGGCTGCAATTTTTTTCAGGGCTGATTTCAATAAAGGATGTGAAGGCTCAGGTGTTGTTTGCGCATGAGAAAAATGGGCAAAAAACAAGAAGGCAAAAAAGATGCTTCTCATGTGCTTGTTTATTCGATGATTCGATGGATCATCAACGGATTTTCGCTTTTCAATTCATCAGGCAGCAATGCATCGGGGTAGTTTTGGAAAGACATGGGACGGGCAAAGCGCTTGATGGCATCCGGCCCAACGGAGGTGAACCTTGGATCTGTAGATGCGGGGAAAGGCCCACCATGTTGCATGGCATAACAAACCTCTACACCAGTAGGAACTCCGTTCATGATGATCCTGCCACATTTTTCTGCCACCAAATCAATGATTTCCGTGTTGGCCAAAGCCTCGTTTTCTGTTGCCATGATGGTTGAGGTGAGTTGGCCATCCATTGCCGCTGCAACAGCCTTCATTTCTTCGGCGCTGTTGCAAACCACTACCAGAGAAAATGGTCCAAATACTTCTTCCTTCAAGGATGGATTCTCTAAAAATGCAGTTGCAGATACGGAAGCGATGATGGGCCTGGGAGCCAACAAACTTGCAGCATCCACAGATGAAGAAACAATTGAAACATCAGCATGCTGGAGTATTGTTGCCGCTTTTTGGACATATGCATCAGCAATGCCCTGATGCAGCATTTTACCTACGGTGATGGCATCCATTTTTTCTCCCAAAAAGGATATGAACGCCTGCAATGCTGCGGAGTCAATGCCGATGATGATGCCGGGGTTGGTGCAAAACTGTCCTACACCCAGGCTGATGGAATCTGCATACATCTTGGCGATGCCTGCTGGATCTGAAGACAATTTTTCTTCCAATAAAAATACCGGATTGACACTGCCCATTTCTGCAAAAACGGGGATCGGTTCTTTTCTTTGGTTGGCCCATTTGAACAATGCCATTCCCCCGGTGAAAGAACCAGTGAACCCAACAGCTTTTGCCTGCTCATGTTTTACGAGTGCCTCTCCCACTGCATGGGAGGCCCCATTGAGATGAATAAAGATATCTTGAGACATCTCCATTGTTGTGAGGGCCTTGCTGATGGCACCCGCAACCATGGCTGATGTTTCCGGATGAGCAGGATGTGCCTTGACCACCACGGTACAACCAGCGGCAAGGGCGGAAGCCGTGTCTCCACCTGCAGTGGAGTACGCGTAAGGGAAATTGCTTGAGCCAAAGACCACCACTGGACCCAATGGAACCAACATTTTCCTGATATCAGGTCTTGCAGGTACTTTGTCTGGGAGGGCCGTGCAGATCCTTGCTTCAAGCCAATCGCCTTTTTCGCAGGCATCAGCATAACTGGTCAACTGGTACATGGTTCTCCCCCGCTCTCCCTTCAGCCTTGCTTCAGGAAGATTGGTTTCCCTCATGGTCACTTCGATGAGTGCATCACCCAATGCCTCAATCTCTGTTGCGATGGCGCGCATGAGACTGGCACGCTGTTCCAATGAGGATTTGGAATACGTCTTGAAAGCCTTGCCAGATTGAATCATGGCATCATTCACCTGTTCTATGGTTGCATCTGAAAACATGGTATAATTTATTTTTCTTGGCATCCCCCTTGAAGGCAATACCTTGATTTGTTGTTAGCGCACTGGCCTGGTTGCAATGCCATCATTGATGACCTTGAGGATTCTTTCCCGCTCTTCACCAACCAATGGCAAGCGTGGTGCACGCACGTGCTCAGTACCAATACCCGTTTGGGCAGCAGCCAACTTGATGTATTGCACCAGTTTGGGATGGATGTCCAGCTCAAGCAGGGGCATGAACCAACGGTAGATCTTGATGGCCTCCGCTAACTTTCCTTCTTTTACGAGGGTGTACATGACCACGGTTTCCTTTGGAAATGCATCCACCAAACCTGCCACCAGACCATCTGCGCCCAGGGCCAATTCTTCTATGGTCAAAGGATCCACGCCACAGAGTACGGCATATCGATCACCAAACCTGTTCTTTAAACGGGTAATATTGGTAACATCACGGGTGGATTCCTTGATGGCATTGATATGGGGAATAGATGACAATTCTTCAAACATATCAAGGGTAACATCAATCTTATAATCCACCGGATTGTTGTAAATCATGATGGGCAGCTCAGTATTGGCGGCTACCGCCTTGAAAAATTCCACAACCTCCCTGTCGTCTGCTTTATAGCGCATGGGGGGAAGCAGCATGATGCCATCAGCACCCCATTCTTTCGCAAAAATTGCTTGTTGGATGGCTTCCCTGGTGGAACCTTCCGCAATGTTCATGATTACAGGCAGTTTTCCAGCAAGCTTTTTTACAGAAAACCTTACCAGCAGCTCTTTCTCCTCCAAGCTGAGTGTACTCGCCTCCCCTAAGGAGCCCCCAATGATGATTCCATGTATTCCAGCCTCCACTTGGGCATCCAAATTTTTATCATACATAGCAAGGTCTACCTGGTCATCGGCATCAAAAGGAGTAAGCAAGGCGGGAAAAACACCTTTCCATTGAAATGAAGCCATATTGTCTAGTTTTTTTCAAACTTAAACAAAAATTTGGAGTTAGGAAATCTAAGGAAAGAATAAGCGCTTCGCCAATCATAGAATTATTGGATTAAAGGTGAAAAACAGCATCAATTCTGATTACCTTTAGTCCGGTACAAATAAAAAATCGTTTTGGTTGAGCAGGAACTGATATTGCGGTTAAAAGCGGGCGATGGCCTTGCCTTCAAGGATTTGGTGGAAACCCGGCAATCACTTGTTTTCAATACAGTGTTGGGTTTTCTGCAAAACCATGAAGACACCGAAGATGTGACGCAGGATGTTTTCATCAAGGTTTTTGAGTCGATCCACCAATTCAAGGGTGAATCTGCCCTTTCCACTTGGGTATACCGGGTAGCAGTGACTACTGCCCTGGAGTTTATCCGAAGAAAAAAAAGGAAAAAAAGATTTGGCTTTTTAAGCCCTATTTTGGGTGAAAACAATGAACCCACCATCGAACTTGCTGATTTTCATCACCCCGGCGTAACCCTGGACAACAGGGAGAAATCCACCATTCTTTTCAAAGCAATCAAGGAATTGCCTGAAAATCAACAGATTGCATTTGTGCTCAACAAGGTGGAAGGATTAAGCTATCAAGAGGTTGCCGAAATCATGAAAACCAGTCTTTCCGCCGTTGAATCATTATTGCACAGGGCAAAGACAAACCTAAAGGAAATATTAAAAAACTTTTATAACTTGAACTAGGACCGCAATGTCCTGGTGAAAAAGGCATCTACTATAAAGAAGGAAAACATGAAAAAGAAATTTACATCAGAAGAAGTCATCAACAGCCTGGAGGGAATCCAAAGGGCAGAGGGGTCTCCTTTTCTTTTCACCAGGATTCAGGCCAGGATGAAAAAAGAGGAAAATAGGCCGGAGATGGTATTTTTTCGGTTCATCACCCGCCCAGCCTTCGCATTGGCCATCGCCTTGTTTTTCATCGCCATCAATGGTTACTTGGTAACAAGCGTCAACAAGAAGAATACAACGGATGATGTGGGGCAGCCCCTTGCCGCTGAATATGTGCAGCATGACCTGAATCCTTACGAAACAAACGAACTACCATAATGAGCCAAACAAGATACAAGTGGATGCTTTTTCTGGTAATCATTTTGGTTGCCTCCAATATTTTGCTCGGATACCTCCTCCTGCAGTCCGGCAATCATCCAATGGAAAAGAAAAGAAAAGGCAATGATGTTTCTGCCTGGTATGCCGAGGTTGGCCTCGAACAGGACCAAATTGATACATTCAAGGTTCTGAAGGAAGAATACTTCAAAGACATGAAACCATTGTGGGGTGATGTTCGCCAACTCAAAGACAGCCTTTACCTGCAATTGGACAAAAGTCTTGAGGACAGTACTGCAGAAAATATCCTGCTGATGATCAGCAAAAAAACCCTTGAAATTGATTCAAGGACTTATATGCACTTTACAAAATTGCGCAAGTTCTGTACGCCAGCACAACAAATAAGGTTTGATACCATCATCCCAAAGCTCATCAACAGAACCGGAAGAAGGCGTTGATCATTTTCTCACTTTTCTGATGGCCTCTTCAAGCAAGGGCTCCATCACTTTGTATCCTTCAACTGTAGGATGAACGCCATCACTGGCATATTCTTTTCTCATGCCCTTGTTGTCATCTACCACCGAGCTGTAAAGGTCCAGATAATAAAACTTGTTCTCATCGGCGAATTGCTTGATGGCCTCATTGAGTGCAATCACCTTATCGCCGGGCTGAAGCCCTGGACGCCACCTGAAGTCAGATGCCGGCAACACGGAACAAAGAATTACCTTGATCTTGTTGAACCTGGCCAGTTGTGCCATGGCCTTGATGTTGTCGAGTGTATGGTCAGGATTGTAGGGGGCATTGTTTTCTGCAATATCATTGATGCCGGCCTTTAGCACCATGATATCTGGTTGCAAAGCGATTACATCATCATACATTCTCAACAGCATTTGCGGAGTTGTTTGCCCGCTGATACCCCTGTCAAAATATGGTTTACCAGAAAAAAACTCGGGACGAAGCCTGATCCAACCCTCAAAAATGGAATTGCCCATAAATACAACGCGTTTTTCTTGCTTCAATGCTGGCTCTACCTTTTTGTTTTCGGCCTCATACTTTTTGAAATTGGCCCAATCTATCCAGCTGTCGTTGATCTTTTTTTGTGCCATGATTGACATTGAAATGAATAAGAATGCACATCCTATCAATAAGTTCATTGCTGTTTGTCTCATCTTTTTTTGTTTAATTGAATCAATTTAACCGTATAATTCGAAATGGATTGATTTTTTATCGACACCCAAGTCTTGAATGCGTTGCCTGGCCTCTGTGATCATGTCTTTCCAGCCACAGAGATAGAAATGGGGCATTGCTGTTTTTCCTTTCATCAGCTGTTCATAGACCCCATGGACATAGCCAATGGATAGCCCCTCCGCAACAGTCTCTTCCCTTGAGAAAGTCGGGAAGTAGTGGAAGTTTGGCAGTGTATGCTTAAGGTCAAGGAGCTCATCGAGATACAAAGCATCCTGGCATTTTCTGGTGCCATACACCAGGTAAATATCCTTGTGGGGGATATTGTTGTGGTGGATGTGCTGGATCATGGAACGAAATGGTGCGATGCCTGTTCCCGTGCATACCATAAAAATGTCTGTGGCAATAGGGTCGGTCAATACAAAATGACCCTGTGGACCACGGACCGGAAAAGCAGTACCAACAACAGCTTCATTGAATAAATAGGTTGTTCCCAAACCACCTTCCATGAGGACAATGATCAATTCAAAAACATTGGTTCCATCGGGAGCCGATGCGATGGAATAGCTTCTCCAGCGCTTGTTGGGCTGTTCGTGAATGGGAAGATCCAATGTTACAAACTGGCCAGGAATGAAATCAAACCTTTCGAGCCCAGGAATTTGTATCCAGAACTTTTTAGTGGAGGCTGTTTCATTTTCTATGCGGATGATCTTTCCTGTTTGCCATGGTTGAGCTGCCATAAGCTAAATTATTAATTTGAATGAATGGTGGGCTGACTATGCATTGCTCAGGCTTTGAGTTTAATCATTACCAATCCAAAAATCATCATGGCCATTCCAGTGTAAAGATTGATGCCGTGTTTGAGAGAACTGGTTGTTAAATAACCAATCAACAAAACAAGGGCAACCAAAATGAAAAAAACGCCAATGATAAAGCTCAGTTGATTTAATTTTTCAGACATGTTGCTTGTTTTAGAAGAAAATAATGTTCAATAGAATAGTGATGACCAGCAAGATGATACCCAATGGCGCCGGCTTCAGGTACCACCGCTTTTCAGTGCCATATACTTTTTCTGTCAACGAATAAACCAATCCTCTTAACTCCTCGTCAGGCTTGGGTTTGGTAACAAGGCTGACGGCGATTGTTGTAAAGAAATTGGCCATCCAGGAAAAAGAAGCAACAATGAATGCCTGGCCCATTCCGCTGCTGATGGGATAGATGGGGGAGATCCATCCACCCTTTCCCTCAGCAATGGTCAGGCCATGGGTGATGGCTGCGGCAAGGGTACCAGCAACCAAACCCCAGAATGCACCATGCCCGGTTGTCCTTTTCCAGAACATCCCCAACAGGAAGGTGGCAAAAAGAGGACCATTGACAAAGCTGAACACCAGTTGAAGAAAATCATTGATGTTGTTGAAGCTGGCAGCGATATAAGCAGTGCCAATGGAAAACAAAATACCAAAAAGGGTAACAAGCTTGCCGACGTTTAGGTAATGCTTGTCAGATTTGTTTTTAAAGAAATACGCCTGGTAGATATCATAGGTAAACACTGCATTGAAAGCCGTTACATTGCCTGCCATCCCGCTCATGAATGATGCAATCAATGCCGTTATGCCTACTCCCAACAAACCGCTGGGATAATAATGTGCAATCAATGAAGGAAGGGTCATGGTATAATCGTATCCACCAGTGGCATCGGTTGGAATCCTGTAATCGCCTGAATCCAACGCTGACTTGGTCAAGGCAATGGCAATGACACCGGGGAGAACAACAATCAGCGGCATGAACATTTTTGGGATGGCAGCGATGATTGGTGTGCGTTGGGCAGCACTCATGTTTTTGGCGATCATGGCACGTTGGACAACAAGGAAATCTGTGCACCAGTAGCCAAATGACATGACAAAACCCAATCCAAATATCAATGACATAAAATGGATGCCCATGGGGTTGGCATCTGCATCACCCATGTACTTCCATGCATGCGTCAATTGCGGTTCAAGGTTTGTTTTGATGGTATCCCATCCACCAGCATCTTGCAGTGCAACAATCACCAGGGGCGATAGGCCCAGTACAATCAGAAAAAACTGCAACACTTCATTGTATACTGCACTGGTAAGCCCCCCTAGCAAGGTATAGGCCATGACAATCCCCGCTGCAATCCAAATACAGAGGTCAAAATTCCAATGAAGGATAACCTCCAATAGTTTGGCCAATGCATAGAGTGAAATCCCTGAAGAGAAAATGGTCATGGCGGCAAATGTGAGTGCATTCAATGCCCTTGTCTTTTCATCGAACCGCAAAAAAAGATATTCCGGGACACTTCTTGCTTTGCTGCCGTAATAGAATGGCATCATGAATACACCGAGAAACACCATGGCAAAGATGGCACCCACCCAATAAAAATGGACCGTCATGATGCCATACTTGGCCCCTGAAGCCACCATCCCCAGCACCTCCTGGGCACCAAGATTGGCAGAAATAAATGCAATCGAAGTGATCCATAGGGGTATGCTCTTGTTGCTGTTCAGAAAATCATTGCTGGAAGTGATTTTTTTCTTGATGATAACACCTACGGCAACGACAAAAACGAAATAGATGAGAATAACAAGATAATCGGCAAAATGAAGATTCATATCAAACGTTGGCTTGGGTTAATTGACCTTAAAATACGCAAAAAATCCCTAAAAATGAATGATTGAGCAGAAATAAATCACTTCCTTTTAAGAATTCTTCAAGATAATTTTTAACTTCAATTCAATCAATAAAAGCAAATCACCATGCAGAACAATCAGTTCTCCACAAAAGAAATCAATCCACTGGGAAGCCTTGATGAGTGGGAAGACGATTTGCTGGAAAGGTATCCTGATCCAGAAAAAATTGCTACAGCCAAGGCTACTGAATCATACAGGAACTATGAAGAACCTGCACGCGATACCGTTCGTGAATTTTACAGGTTGAACCATACCTACCAGACACACGATTTTGTCATGGAAAAAAGAAGGCAATACCTTTCTTTTGACAAGAAGGAAATGCCCATCTGGGATGCATTTGATTTCTTGAATGAACTCGTGGACGATTCAGATCCAGACACAGACCTTGATCAGTTCCAGCATTTGCTTCAAACCTCTGAAGCCATCAGAAGAGATGGACATCCTGACTGGATGGTGCTGGTGGGCCTGATGCATGATATGGGAAAAGTGCTCTGCCTGTTTGGCGAGCCCCAGTGGGCAGTAGTGGGTGATACATTCCCTGTTGGATGTGCCTATTCTGACAAAATCATCTACCCAGAATTCTTCAAAGAAAATCCTGATTTTAACAACCCACTCTACAATACGAAATATGGTATTTATGAGCCCAATTGCGGTTTGCGCAATGTACACATGAGCTGGGGCCATGATGAATACATTTATCAGATGATGAAAGATCATCTTCCCGAATCGGCCCTTTACATGCTCCGTTACCATTCGTTCTATGCCTGGCACCGTGAAGGTGCATATGAGCATTTATTGGATGACCATGACAGGGACATGTTGCAATGGGTTCAATTGTTCAATCCATATGACCTGTATTCCAAATGCCCAGAACCACCAGATTGGAAAGTATTGAAGCCCTATTATACAGCGCTTATTGAAAAATACCTGCCAAGAACACTGAAGTTCTAAAGTTATTTTTTGATGTACTTTTTCAGCTTGGGTACATCCAACTGTAAAAAATATTGATTTCGTTTTGGACGGATTGGCTATTCGCGATTATTTTGATGCAATTGTAAGTGCTGACGATGTTTCAAAGAGCAAGCCTGACCCTGAGACCTATCTCAAATGCGCATCATTATTGGGCATGCATCCGGAAGAATGCCTCGTTTTTGAAGATGTTCCCAAAGGCGTAGAATCTGCATACAATGCTGGCATGAAAGCCATGGTGCTGACTACCATGCATGTGCAACATGAATTTCAGCAGTTTGACAATATACTGGGTTTTCATGATGACTACACTGCAATGGCCTAGAAACAATAGCCTATACCCAACAATTTGTTTTCTATAGAATATCCCGGAATTTAAAACCAGGAAAGATCTTTAAATGCCTTGATCATGAACAAGGCCGTTTCTGCAAAAGATTTGCCCTTGTTCATCTTGTCTGGAGCAGCCCTTTCGTAGGCCAACAATTCATTTTCAGTGGTGAGAATCCCGAAGATGATGGGTGTGATGTTTGTTACTTGCATTGCAGACAGATGACTGAATCCATTGGTCACATACTGGCATACATACTCATAGTGATCTGTATCTCCTTTGATGATGGCCCCAATCACAATGATGGCTTTATACTTGTACGTAGCCAATAGCCTGCTGGTGTAGACAACTGTTTCAACAGCACCAGGACATTCAAAGACTTTGAATGGAACATTTTGTTCTTTGAGGTAATCCGTGCAACCGGCTTCGAGCAGGTCTGTTATTTCACTGTTGAACTGGGCTTTTACAATAGCAATCATCTATAAGAATTTTAAGCGATGGTTTCCTAATTTGATTTTATCATCCAGGTATTGCTGGTTGTAAGGGTTGGCTTCAACGGGCAATTGCTTGACAACAAACTGGAATCCAGCTGCTTGCAAAGCGTTTATTTTAGATGGGTTATTGCTGATCAATTCAAAATCACCAATCCCCAAATGCCGCAGCATCCAAATCGCATCAGTAAAATTCCTGTTGTCCTTAGGGAAGCCCAGTATTTCATTGGCTTCATAGGTATTGTGCCCTTTTTCTTGCAAAGCATATGCAGCCACCTTATTCCCAATTCCAATGCCACGCCCTTCATGCCCTCTCAAATAGATGACATAACCATGGCCCTGGGCTGCAATTTCAGCAAGGGATGACATCAGCTGCTGCTGACAATCACACCGCAAACTGCCAAAAACATCACCCGTCAGGCATTCGCTGTGAATCCTGACCAATGGAACTTTAGGAGTGTTTTTCAATGAAACCAACAGGTGTTCTGAGCCGGTCAAGGTGTTTTTCAAGACCTCCATCCCAAAATTGGCAAATTTTGTGGGTAAGGTTGATGTTGACACAGAGACAAGATGGTTCTCCGTTTGTACCCTGTAATCGATGATTTGCTGGATGCTGATGATCTTCATCTGCTTCTCCCTTGCCATACTAAAAAGCTCATTCCTGCGCATCATGTCTCCCGCTGCATCCATCACTTCACAAATGATGGCCGCTGGTTCATGACCAGTCAGCCTGCACAAATCAACTGCCGCTTCCGTATGACCACTTCTCACCAGCACACCACCGTCTTTGGACACCACAGGAAACAAATGCCCTGGCTTGATAAAATCTTCTGGTTTGCTTTGGGGATTGGCAATGTGAAATGCAGTAATGGCACGCTCTTTGGCAGAGATTCCTGTCGAAATACCAAAAGCTGCTGCTGCATCAATTGAGTCATAAAATGCAGTATGGAAAGTGTCTTTCTTGTTTGAACGCACTGGTGACAAATTCAATCGCTGTGCAGTTTGGGTATCAATGGCGATACACACCAGCCCCTTGCCTTCTGAAGCACAAAAATTTAATTTAGACTGGTTGGCAGTTCCGGCAGGAAAAATAATATCCGCTTCATTTTCTCTTGATTCATCATCCACCACCAGGATGGGATTCCCATTCCTGAATTCAAACATGGCCTCTTCAATCGCGTCAAACATATCAATTGTCCCTTTTAAGTAAAAGCTGCTCAGTGTATTTTGCCAGAATATCGAATTCTACATTCACCAAATCATTCTCCTTCAAAAGAGACATGTTGGTTTTTTCAATGGTGATGGGAATGATGCACAGTTCAATCTGTTGATCAACAGCCTGATTGATGGTCAGGCTCACACCATTGATGGCGACCGATCCTTTGTAAACAACGTATTTGGAAAATGGTTCGGGAACAGTAATCGTAAAAAACCATGCCTGATCTCCAGGAATGATCTTGGTTACAACAGCAGTGGCATCAACATGACCGAGCACATAATGCCCTCCCAGATAACCTGTTGGCTGCATGGGCAACTCAATATTCACCTTGGTACCCTGGGTATAGTAGCGTATGACTGTTTTATCTATGCTCTCTGGAGAAACATAAAACCACAAGACCTCCCCTTCTACTTTAAAGACAGACAAACAGGCGCCGTCGATGGCAACACTGTCGCCCAGTTGGACCTTTGGCGCAATCAAGGGGGCGGCAACCTGCAAAATCCATCCATTCTCTTCCCTGCTGATTGCTTCAATAAAAGCGCTGGCCACGATTCCGGTAAACATATGGTCTTTTGTAGGTAAATTTGAGGGGCAAAGATAATCCTAAATGACAGCAGAACAGTATTTGCAGAGGGCATTTTTATTGGCCAGACAGGCAAACCCCAAAGCCATCAGGCCCAATCCGTTTGTGGGCGCCGTTGTTGTTTCTGAAAATGGTGAAATAGCAGGAGAAGGTTTTCACCAAAAAGCAGGGGAAGCACATGCGGAGGTTATCGCCATTCATCAGGCGATTGGCCATGGGGCAAAGCTGGATACCTGCACACTGTATGTTACACTTGAACCCTGTTCCCATACCGGCAAAACACCTCCTTGCACCGATCTGATCATCAAGCACAGGATTCCAAGGGTTGTCATAGGGTCTATGGACCCCAACCCTCTTGTCTCTGGGGCACGGATTTTACAAGAAAACGGCGTTATTGTAGAGAAACTGTTAATGCCTGACATGGTAGCCCTGAACGACACCTTCAACATCAACCAAATCCAGAAAAGACCCAAGTATGTGCTAAAATCAGCCATTACCTTGAATGGAAAGATAGCAGACAGCTCAGGAAAAAGCCAATGGATTTCCAATGAAGAAAGCCGTGAGCATGTTCACCAATACCTGAGAACTGCAGCAGATGCAATCTTGACAACGGCAAAAACGGTGTTGAGAGACAACGCAACCATGAACATCAGGGTCAAGGATCAACCGGAACAAGAATTAAGCCTGATTATTTTTGACAGAAACCTTGCGTTGCTAGAAAAAAAGCATCATCACCATTCCGTCTTTTATACAAGAAATCAATCCAAGATTTACCTGGTCACAGACAAGACTGGAATAACAACGGAACTGCCCTATGTTGAAATCATCACAATCCCAGTGCAACATGGATTGTTTGACCTAGAAATGCTTCACAAGGAATTGCTCAAAAGAAATATTTGCCAGGTATTGATTGAAGCAGGAGGCTCAATGAATGCAGCCATGATGGATGCAAAAGCAGTAGATGAGATCTATACATTTCTATGTCCACGTATCCTCATGGACAATGCGGCAATCAATCAATTTAACAGCAGCCAAATCCAACCAATGGATGATGCCATCAGGCTTCAGTTACTGGAATCAATGACCATAGGAGAAGACATCTTGTTACGGCACAAGGTCATTCACTAGGTCTTCATTGAAAAATACGCCCCTGTTCTTTTCCTGCTTCAGCGCATCCTCAATGAGCATGATACCCACTTCCAGCAAAACCCCTGACGTGTGGTCATAGGGATTGAACTCAACGACAGGGGCATTTGATTGAAGGTTTTGAAGTGCAGACAGCGCCGCTTTCAACCCTTTTGTATTTTTAATTATTCCAGCGTGTTGACTGAGCAGGTGTTGAATTAGATTCCTGTCAATGCCAAAACACTCCTTTTTAAAACTTACTGGAACTGCTTGTTCGGCATCAGGAAGATCCAAAAGTTTTTCTGTTGCAAATTTCGCAAATGCAATGGCTTCAAGCAAGGAATTGGAAGCAAGGCGATTGGCGCCATGCAATCCTGTTGAGGCAACCTCTCCTATCGCATACAACCCTGGAACACCTGTTTCACCAAAAGCATCTACCTTGATTCCTCCGCAAGAATAATGCTGTACAGGAACTACCGGGATGATTTCTTTTGTAATATCGATATTGAGCAAGGCTTTGCACCTCTCTTTGATGGCAGGGAAATGCTGATCAATCATTGCTGGTGATAGGTGGGTGGCATCCAAGAATACACATGCATCTCCATGTTTTCTCATCTCGGCATGGATAGCCCTTGAAACAATATCCCTTGGCGCAAGGTCCAGCCTTTCATCATATTGATGCATGAACGCCTCACCGTGTTGATTCCGCAATACTGCACCAGCACCCCTGAGCGCTTCAGATACCAGGAAAGCAATATTTCCATCATGAAACAACCCTGTTGGATGAAACTGAATATAGGAAAGGTTTTCAATGGTTGCCCCCAATTTTTTTGCGATGAATATACCATCGCCGGTGGCAACATGTTGGTTGGTTGTTTTGCTGTACAACATGCCTGCTCCACCGGTTGCCAATACCAGTTTTGAAGTGGTTACTTCAAAAAAACGATTTTCGGATTCATCATACAAATGCAGGTGAAACTGCCCATTGCTATCCTTGATGGCATCAACCAATAAAGTATTGTCAAGGACTTTCGCATGGGCCGATTCGAATACATGCTCCACCAGTGCAGACTGAATGGCATGGCCCGTTTGATCTTCCGCATGCCAAATTCTGGCCTCGCTGTGTCCACCCTCTTTGGCCAAATCATAATCATTGGCGGCATTCTTGTCAAAACAAGTACCCCACCTGATCAGGTCATTCAACAAAGCCGGCGCTGCCTCAACCACTTTCTTGACAACATGCCTTTCATTCAGGTGTGCACCGGCAACCATGGTATCCTCGATATGCTTTTCAAAATCATCACCCATGGCATGCACTGCTGCAATTCCCCCTTGGGCCCAGGTTGTATTGGTGGTTTCTACTGTTGATTTTGCCATCATGCAAATGGAAAGTTTTCCATCCTTAAATTCTTCCGATTCAGACAGATAAAGAAAGGTTGACAAGCCTGCAATCCCAGAACCGACAATGACAATATCAACATGTGGATGTGTCATCTTAAATGGAAAGCATGTTGTTCAATGCCTTTAACGCTCCTGCCTGTGTTTTTTCATTGACATTGATTTCAGGCAGTTCGTAATACAAGGTATTGTACAATTTTTCTAAGGTATTCATTTTCATGTAAGGACATTCAGAACAAGCACAGGAATTGGACTCCAAAGCTGGCGCAGGAATAATCAACTTGTCAGGAGCTGCTTTTCGCATTTGGTACAGGATGCCAGCTTCTGTTGCCACAATAAATTTGGACAAGGATGAAACCTGCACATGTTCCAGCAGGGCTTTGGTAGAACCAACGAAACTGGCCCTTTCAAGCAAAGCAGGAAGGCACTCCGGGTGGGCAATCAAGGAAGCATCAGGATGCTTTTCCATCAAACCTTGCAGCTTGTCCAATGAGATATTCTCATGCACAATGCAGGCGCCATCCCAGAGGATCAGGTCTCTGCCAGTAACCTGCTGCACATACATGCCCAAGTTTTTGTCAGGTGCAAAAATGATGTGTTTATCTTTTGGAATGGCATTGACAACTTCTATGGCATTTGAAGAAGTGCAGATATAATCACTCAAGGCCTTGATCTCAGAACTGCAGTTGATATAACTTACTACGATGGCATCGGGATATTGGGCTTTGAAAGCCATAAATTCTGCTTCTGGCGCAGCATCTGCCAATGAGCACCCTGCGTTAAGATCTGGCAACAGAACTTTGGCCCTGGGATTCAATATTTTGGCTGTTTCTGCCATGAAGTGCACACCACAAAAAACAATGATGTCTGCCGATTGTTTTTTGGAGGCCTGCGCAAGCGCTAAACTATCCCCCACAAAATCTGCGATGGACTGTATGTCTTCACTTACATAATAATGCGCAAGAATGACAGCATTTTTCTCATTTTTCATATTAAGAATCTCTGCTTTCAGATCAATCCCATCCGGAACAGACCTGCTCAAATATCCCACACGTGCTATCTCGTTTTCGAACAACATCTTACTTAATTTTTAATGAAATATCAACAGATTCAACATGGTGCGTCAAATCTCCCATAGAAATAAAATCAATACCGGTTTGGGCATACTCCATCATGTTGGATGCATTGATGCCACCGGAAGCTTCGATTGTTTTTTTTGTATCGTTGAGGGCTATCAACTGATAAATCTGATCTGGCTTGACATTGTCAATCAGTATCCTGTCAACTTCTATACAGTCCTTGGCAATGATGAATTCCTCTGAATTTTTGACCTCAACAATCAATGGCACCTGGCTATTGTGCTGTTGCCTATACTTTAAACACAATTGAATGGCATTTCGGATGCCTCCCGCTGCCTGAACATGATTGTCCTTGATGAGCATCTGGTCATACAAGCCAAACCGATGGTTGACTCCCCCGCCAATACGGACCGCCCATTTTTCGCAAATCCTGAAATTCGGGGTTGTTTTGCGGGTATCCAACAGCTGTACCCCATAAGGAGCGACAAGATCAACCAACCTGCGGGTTTTGGTAGCAATAGCACTCATGCGTTGCATGCAGTTGAGCAGGAGGCGCTCAAGTTGTAAAATAGAATGTATTGAGCCTGTTATCTCACCGATACAGGCAATTGATGAAATACTGTCGCCATCTTTAACCGTGAAGGATACCCCAAGGGATGGATCAACCCTGGCACAAATCTTTTCAGACAATTCAATTCCTGCTATGGTACAGTCTTCCTTGATATGGCATAATGCTGTACCCTGTTGCCCTGTTGCAATGGTGGACAAGCTCGTGAGGTCTCCTGCTCCCAAGTCTTCAGCAAGGGCAGCATCGATGAACCGGTCTATTGTAAGACCAAACCAGTCTGCCTTTAGTTCATTCATACACCAACAGTTTCACAAAGATATATAATCATAGCATAGAAGAAAAATTAAGCATCATACGACTACAACCCTTGAATCCAGCTAAAGTTTGCATCAATGATTTCCTTCTTGTGATTTTCAATATATTCTTTAAAGGCTGTTGCAACAGGGGAAAGCTTTTTCTTTCGGTGCCAAACCAGGTTCCAAGAAGTTTTGATGGGCAATCCTTTGATCGGAAAAATCTGCAGCTGCTTGCGCTCCAATTCATTTTTGAGGCCAATGACAGGCATGATAGAATAGCCAATGCCTGCAATAACCGCTTGTTTTACCGCTTCATTGGAAGTGAGCTGAATTTTCTTTTTTACCGAAATTCTATTCTTCTCAATAAACTTCTCCATGGCCATTCGGGTTGCAGATCCTTCTTCACGATAAATCAGGGGCAGCTTTTCAAGGGTTTGCTTGTTGATTGCGTCAGCGTGGATAGATTGATTGCCTGCCCCTATCAGGTAAAGTGAGTTGGGCATCAGTTCAATTTTTTGCAGCTTAGCGTGCATGGGGAGAACAGAAACCAAAGAAAAGTCTGATTGATTTTGCTCCAGCAAATCAAGCACCATAGATTTATTGGATACATCCAGGCTCAGGTCTACATTTTGATTCTCCTTTAGAAAATCAGCAAGAAAATAAGGAAGTACATATTTCCCAGTAGAAACACATGACATTCTTAATGTTCCTGTAAGGGATCCACTATACTTTGTCAATCGGTTGTCAATGAGACTGATTTCATTCATGATGTTTTGTGCTGACTCAGCTATTTCCCTTCCAAATTCTGTTATGTACACTCTCTTATTGATTATTTCAATAAGAGGGATACTAAATTGGGTCTGAAAATTTTTAAGTTGGATCGAGACAGCCGGTTGTGTAAGATGCATGGCCTCAGCAGTCTTTGTTATGCTTTTTGTTTGAACAATTTTCAGGAAAATAGCGAGTTGATTGAGGGAATAATTCATAATTATTATTTATGTATATAACTACAAACATAAATAATAATATGTAAAATAAATCATTAATCTTTGCATAAGCAAGAATAGTATATGAAACGTACACTAGTGAGAAAGGTATGCCTAGTGATGTTTCTACACAAAAAAGAAAATGTACTTCGCCCCTTATTTTTAGAAGCACATGGGGAATTTCCAGTCATTTGCAAGGCCTTGAAATCTGATCTAATGGACTTGTTACTGTAATCCATAACAATGAGCCATACAATCATAAAAAACGCCAGAATCATCAATGAAAAACAAGATTTCCATGGTGATGTTTATATCCGAAACGAAAGGATAGAAAAAATTGACACATCCATTGGTCTTCCTGGGAATATGCTGGTCAAAGAAATAGACGCCAAGGACAGCATTTTGATTCCGGGAGTAATTGATGCCCACGTGCATTTTAGAGACCCCGGTCTGACCTATAAAGGCGATATCGAGTCAGAATCAATCGCAGGTATTGCAGGGGGAGTTACCTCATATATGGATATGCCCAATACCATGCCCAATGTACTTACAAAAGAAATTCTGGAGGAAAAATATGCAAGGGCTGCGCAACGATCCTTTGGTAATTTCTCTTTCTTCATGGGATTGAACCATGACAATCTTGAAGAGGCCCTTACAATCAGTACAGAAGATGTATGCGGCCTAACGGATGATGGTCTCTATTTTGACAAAACCAACTCCCTCCTTTGCAATTCACCTGAATATCTTGAGAAACTTTTTTCCAGGAGCGAACATCTGGTTGCCCTGCATTCAGAGGATGAAAGCATCATCAATGCAAACTTTCTAAAAAGCAAACAAAAATGGAATACTGAAATTCCCCCAAGTGACCACAGTGTAATCAGAAGTGAGCTTGCATGTCTTTCCTCAACAAAGAAACTGGTGGAATTGACAAAGAAACACAACAATCGATTGCATCTCTTGCATGTATCTACGGGTGCTGAAGCCTTGCTTTTTGACCATGAAGCGCCTACCTATAAGAAAAGAATTACAGCCGAAGCCTGTGTTCATCATTTATATTTCAATACTGAAGACTACTTGCAACTGGGTAACAAGATCAAGTGGAATCCTTCGATAAAACCCAAAGAGAATCAGTTGACGCTTTTGCAGGCTTTGCATGACAACAAGATTGACATCATTGCCACCGATCATGCTCCCCATGATTGGAAAGAAAAACTGGGCAATTACGAAGCGGTTAAACCTGGGGGCCCCATGATACAACATGCTTTACCAGTCCTTCTCGAAATGTACCACAAGAACCAGATTTCCCTTGAAAAAATTGTAGAAAAAACAAGTCATCAAGTGGCAGAAGTCTATAGAATAAAAGAAAGGGGGTTTATTCGTGAAGGATATTTTGCAGACCTGACAATGGTAAACCTCAATGACCCATGGAAAGTAACTACAGCTAATTTGCGCTACAAATGCCAATGGTCTCCCGTTATGGACCGAATATTTCGCAGTAAAATCAGGAAAGTATTTGTCAATGGCGAACTGGCGTATGACGAGGGAGCCATTGTATCAAAACCTTCGGGCATGCGGCTAAAATTCAGCAAATCAAGGTAAAAAAAGTAAATGATAAACAACAATAGTTTCGAAGTACTTGCTTCAAATTTAACCAACCCAACCCTGCTTTTTTTTCTGCTCGGCATTGTAGCGGCAATGATGAAAAGCGATTTGGAAATTCCCGCTCCTTCAATAAAATTCATATCGCTTTACCTGCTCTTTTCCATTGGGTTTAAGGGAGGGCAAGAACTGGAGCATAGTCATTTCAGTTCAGAAATTGGGTACTCCCTGATTTTTGGCGTAATCATTGCTGCTATCATACCCATCAATACATTTTTTCTCGCAAAAAATAAGGTAGGAATAAGCAATGCAGGAGCCATTGCGGCTTCGTATGGCTCAGTGAGTGCCGTAACATTTGTATCGGCAGTATCATTCCTTGAAATGCAGTCCATCCCTTTTGGAGGACACATGATTGCCGTAATTGCCTTGATGGAATTTCCTGCCATCGTAATGGGCTTTATATTGATCATGAAATACGACAAAAGCAGGGAAAATACGGTTGGAATGAAGGGGATCCTAAAGCACGCTGTTTCCAATGGTAGTGTCTTGATGATCATGGGCAGCCTGATCATCGGCATCATTGCAGACTCTAAACAGGCTGAGGGGATCAAACCATTCACCACAGATATATTCAAGGGATTTCTGGCCATTTTCTTACTAGAAATGGGAATGATCACTGTAAAACGATTCGCAAGCTTCAGAAAACATGGCATGTTTGTTTTTCTGCTTGCCATCATTTTACCCTTGTTCAATGGATGTTTTGGTGCCATTGCAAGTGGACTTGTTACTGAACAAATTGGGAACCGATTCATTTTCGCCATCCTTGCAGCAAGTGCATCTTACATTGCAGTACCAGCGGCCATGCGGCTGGCTGCACCCAAATCAGACCCGGGTCTTTATATCCCCATGGCACTGGGGGTCACGTTTCCATTCAATATTACCATTGGGCTGCCTTTGTATTATTTTTTGATTCAGGTGTTTTGATTGGCTGATTATTTCTTTCGAATGTTACGCGCATGAAATCATTTTCATCAATTAGCCGAATATCTGTTTTCTAGGAAAAAATAATCTTCCCCTTCAATAAAATGACTCATTCGTTTCTATTTGAAAGCGGCTTTCTGGCTTGTTACTATTGGAACATACCCTAATTCCATACCCTTTGGAGGCGTAACCAATAAAGCTGAATCAAGTGCCACCAATTCCCCCATTGTTGGCGGAGCCATGTAATCTCGGTCAATAGGCCATTGCGCATGAACTTTTTCAATGAAAGCCTGTAATTTATCTTTTTTCTCTTCGCTCCAGTTGTATTGTTGGAAGGATGGTTGATCAACAAAACGGTACCAGGAATAGGTAACTTCAGACCCGTCGATAAGCGTGACTGTATAAGGGCCTGCAGCAGCACCGGGACTGGTCCAGGCTCCTTTGCCGGGAGAAGTATAGGGCTCACCTTGTTTTGCCAATCTAAACTCTTTGTTCAGGAGATTGGTTTCGGCAGGCACCTCCGATGCTGGTATTGCCACCAGTTGACCTTCTTCATGCCTGAAGTACCTGGGGAAATTTCCAAATGTATCATTTTTACCATCAACCCATTTCAATCCCCAAACATTGTCGCTGTAAACTTTTGTATCAAATATTTTTTCCACGCCAGTAATTTTTTTACCCCCCTGATCATAACCGGGAGTTCGGGTTGTCAGGTTTGATTTCCACGCACCCTTTTCATCGAACCTTCCCGAGCAACGCTCACCGCCATCTCGCCATGCCTTAAATGTTTCA
>CANEWJ010000010.1 GCA_947442625.1 Chitinophagaceae bacterium | reverse complement strand
TGGGGGTCATGAAAAAGCAGGGTAAAAGTTTCATTGAGGGCTGGCAATTCGACCAAAGCATTGTGCTTTCATACCGGTTCATGAAACAAATGTTGTTCAATGAAAGGTTCAATAACCCCAAGATCATTGTGAAGGGTCCGGAAAACATGAGCACTGATGCGCTGAAGGATGAACTAAAAGGTGCGATGCGATCCATCCATCGCCTGGGCCCGATAGAAGAAGATGATTTTGCCCTTAATGCCATCAGTGACTTTAGCAAGGCCGTCAGCTCACTATTCGGCAGCATCAACCTGGGTGGATGGATGATTGGCCTGCTCAGCCTGATTGTAGGAGCCTTTGGCATCGCCAACATCATGTTTGTAACAGTCCGGGAGCGAACACCCATCATTGGGCTTAAAAAAGCGATTGGTGCCAAAAAAAGAACCATCTTGATTGAATTTTTACTGGAAAGCGCCCTGATTTGTATCATTGGCGGATTGATTGGCATTGTCTTGGTGGTTGTCTTGGCGCAAATCCTGAGCAGCGCTTTCAATTTCCCCATCTTCGTATCTCCCAATATTCTGGCATTGGCGATTGCCATTTGTGTTAGCATTGGGGTACTTGCTGGCATCATCCCCGCCATGATTGCTGCTAAAATGGATCCCGTTGTGGCCATCCGATCAAAATAAGCAAAAATCAATTCCTACGCATTCTTGTAGATCATAAGATATACATTGAAAAGTAGTCTCCTTACCTTCGCAGCATGAAAAGAGGTGAAGACACCTATATACTGGGCATTGAATCTTCCTGCGACGAGACATCGGCGGCTGTTTGTCACAATGGAAAAATACTTTCAAACATCATTGCCACACAGGCAGTCCATACCCAGTATGGTGGGGTTGTACCTGAATTGGCCAGCCGTGCCCACATGCAGAACATTGTTCCTGTGGTAGACCAGGCCATTGTTGATGCTGGCATTACGCTAGACCAACTGGATGCGATAGCCTTTACAAGTTCACCAGGCCTGATAGGTGCACTTCTGGTGGGCACCGGCTTTGCCAAATCACTTGCGCTTTCGCTTGATATCCCCCTGATAGCAGTACACCACATGCAAGCCCATGTATTGTCCAACTTGATTGCAGACCCTCAACCGGAATTTCCGTTCCTATGCCTGACAGTCAGTGGAGGACATACCCAGATTGTGCTCTGCAAGGACGCTTTGAACATGGAAATACTGGGTGAAACCCTTGATGATGCTGCTGGCGAGGCTTTTGACAAGACCGCTAAACTCTTGGGGCTGCCCTACCCAGGTGGACCCTTGATTGATCGATATGCCAAGGAAGGGGATCCGAAGAAATTCCATTTCCCTGAACCACAAATCGAAGGACTCAATTTCAGTTTCAGCGGTGTAAAAACCTCCATCCTCTATTTCTTGCAAAAGCAGTTGAAAGCCGATCCTGATTTTATCAGCCATCACTTGCCAGATATCTGCGCATCTGCCCAATATTGTATTGTCAACATCCTCCTGCACAAACTCAAAAAAGCCAGTCTTCAGACGGGTATCAAGACCATCTGCCTGGCAGGCGGCGTGTCTGCCAACAAAGGACTAAGGAATGCAATACAGGAGATGGCTGAAAAATACCAATGGAAATTGTTCATTCCTGAAATGGAATACTGTACAGACAATGCAGCAATGATTGCCGTTACGGGGTATCATAGATTTCTTGCAGGATTCAGCAGCCCTCTAACGGTTTCTGCTTCCGCCAGGGCCGCTTGGTAAATATTTGATCGCCATGAGAAATTCCTATTTCAGGTTCAAACAGTTCACCATCCATCAGGACAATTGTGCGATGAAGGTTACCACAGATGGCTGCCTTTTTGGTGCATGGGTAAACGCTAAAATTCAGGCAACAGATACCCTCTTGGATATCGGTGCGGGCACTGGCTTGCTCTCCCTGATGCTTTCGCAGAACAGGTCAGTCAAGGTTGACGCCATTGAAATCGAAACTTCTTGTCATGGTCAGTTGTGCCAGAACATTGGAGGTTCTCCCTTTAGCGGCAACATCAATCCGATACTTGGGGACATCAAAGAGTGGGAAACAGACATGAGATACCAGACGGTGGTTTCCAACCCACCATTTTACGAAAAACAACTCAGGTCTGATCAGGCGGGTATTAACCTGGCCAGGCATGCCGAAGGACTTACGCTTCGTGCACTTTTTTTCCATGCAAATAGACTAATGAGCAGCCAAGGTTTTTTTTATGTATTGATGCCATTTTACAGAAAGGCAGAGTGCCTTGATATGGCCAGCCAATTTGAATTGTTTCCTGCCAGCATTGCCGAGGTAAAACAGAGCCCTTTTCACGATCCATTCAGGGTGATGATTGAATTTTCTGCTACCACAGTACATACCGAAACAGAGACCATCATCATCAAAAAAAATGCATCAGACTATGCTGATGCATTTAAAATGCTTTTAGCTCCCTATTATTTGGACCTTTAGGCTATTTACTTCTTCCCCAACCCAACCAGTCATTGGCGTTCGCATAAATCATCAAACCAAACAGGATAACCATTCCTACGATTTGTGCATATTCCAAAAATTTCTCATTGGGTTTTTTGCCGGTGATCATTTCAATCAAAGTAAACACCACATGTCCACCGTCCAATGCAGGGATGGGCAGGAGGTTCATGAACGCCAATACAATAGAGAAAAATGCGGTAATGTTCCAGAAAGCTTCCCAGTCCCACTCATATTTAGGAAAAATGGATCCCATGGATTTGAAACCACCCAGGCCTTTGTAAGCACCTGTAGATGGGTTCAGGATTTTTTTGAACTGGGCAATATAGAAACCGAGTTTGTCAAAAGTTTTGCTCACGCCGGCAGGGAATGAAGCGAAGAAACCAAACTTCCTTGTTTCAAACTGATAGAGGCCCTGTTGCTGCATCTCATCCATGCTGGGAACAGCAGGAAAAAAGCCAATCGAAGTATCGGCATTTACAACAGAATGAATGACCATTTCATTTCCGCTGCGCAGTACATGCAGCGCAATGCTGTCTCCAGCCCTATTTAAAATAGCAGGCTTTACCTGATCAAAGAAGTCAATCTTCATGGAATCAATCCCTATGATCTTATCCTTGGCCAACAAACCATTCTTGGCTGCGGGTGTACCAACACCAACTTCCCCTACAATACAAGGCACACGGGGCATCAGCAAAACAGACCGCTTCCCTTTTTCAACAATTTTCTCAATGAAATTGACTGGGATGACAAGGTCTTTGACTTCGCCATCACGGTCAATCGTCATCTTCTCTCCAAGGAGCAAGGCAGCATTGAGGTCTTCAAAATATTTAACAGGTTCGCTGTTGACAGAAACGATCTTGTCTCCAGTTTTCAGCCCCACTTCATTGACAACAGTATCTACCACCCACACGCCTTGGGTGAGGCTTTGGTTGGGCAATTTGGTTTCACCCCAGGTAAAGAGAATCATGGCATAAATGAAAAATGCAAGCAATACATTGACCGTTACCCCACCGATCATGATGATCAGGCGCTGCCAGGCTGGCTTGCTGCGAAACTCCCAAGACTGGGCAGGCTGTTTCAGCTGCTCCTTGTCCATGCTTTCATCGATCATACCAGCAATTTTGACATAGCCACCCAGGGGCAACCATCCAATGCCATATTCTGTTTCACCTTTTTTCTTTTTGAAAAGCGAAAACCAGGGATCAAAAAAAAGATAGAATTTATCTACCCTGCATCCGAAGATTTTGGCAGGAATAAAATGGCCCAGTTCGTGAAGAATAACCAGTATCGATAAGGAGAGAATCAGTTGTCCGGCTTGTAATCCAACCGCGTTCCAATTGATATCCAACAGCACGTTTAAGTTCATTGTTAAAGATTAGGATGTAAATATAAAGAATAAACGAAGGGAAGACAACTGAAATGGGATAAGCGGAAGAACCATCTCACAGGTTAATCAATGTGGCTGCAAAATTCCTGGCTTCCCCATCACTGTCAAAATACTCTTGCAAGGTTGGGTGTTCAATGAAAGCAACATGGGCTATGGTCTGTTCAATCACTTCAGTCATCTCAAGAAAACCAAGCCTGTTGTTGAGAAAGCCATAAACAGCGATTTCGTTGGCTGCATTCAGTATGCAAGGCATGTTGCCCCCCCTGTTGAGGGCGGAAATGGCAAGGCCCAGGTTTCTAAATGTCTTATAGTCTGGAGGATCGAAACTCAGGGTAGCTGATTTTGCAAAATTATACCGTGGGAAATCATTGGGAATTCGCTGTGGATAGGCCATGGCATACTGAATGGGCAATTTCATGTCTGGAAGCCCCATTTGTGCTTTGATGCTGTTGTCCTTGAACTGCACCATGCTGTGAATGATGCTCTGCGGATGGATGACAACCTCAATCTGAGAAGGCTCCAGGTTGAAAAGCCACTTGGCTTCAATCATTTCAAGGCCTTTGTTCATCAGCGTTGAGGAGTCAATGGAAATCTTTGCTCCCATGCTCCAGTTTGGATGGGCGATGGCATGCTCCCTTTTCACATTCACCAGGTAGTTGGGCTTTCTGCCTATGAACGGACCACCTGAGGCGGTAAGGATAATTTTTTCTATGGGATTGGAAACCTCACCAACAAGGCATTGGAAAATGGCGGAGTGTTCTGAATCTACAGGGATGATCGAAACCCCTTTTTCTGCAGCCAACGCCATCACCACATCCCCAGCAACAACAAGGGTTTCTTTGTTGGCCAATGCAATGTTTTTTCCAGTTTCAATGGCTTTCAAGGTGGGTTTCAACCCTGCAAAGCCAACGATGGCAGCCATCATCAGGTCAAAGCAGTCCATTGAAGCTGCTTCTTCAAGCGCTGCTTCACCCGCCAAGACCATGATGCCTTTGGGTGAGAGGGCCTCTTTCACCAATGCATATTTTGAAGATTGGGTGATGACAACAACAGCTGGTAAAAACTCCAAGGCCTGTTCTATCAACAACACATGGTTGGAATGGGCAGTAAGCAAACTGACTGAAAAAAGTGAAGGATTGGCCCTGATAACCTCAAGCGTCTGCGTCCCAATTGAACCGGTAGAACCAAAAAGACCCACCCGCTTCATGGAAGGCGGATTGATTCCTTCAGCATCTAACTGGTATGAGAAGTCAAATTCCATCTGGTAAATTTATAGGTTGTTGGCCATCTTTTCAAGTTCTGAGGCAATCTTCCTGTCATTGCTCAACCTGGGTACCTTGTTTTGACCACCCAGTTTGCCTTGAGAACGCATAAAATCAATGAAGGCATTTTTCTTGAGCGGCCTAATTACCAGTGGTTTGAGGATATTACCCCGGATCAAATCATCATAATAAATATTCTTTGCCCGCATGTGCTCGTCAACTGTTGCAGCGAATGCAGCAAGGTCTTGCGGATCCTCTTCAAATTCTACGAACCACTCATGGTATGATTTGCCTTGGTCTTGTGTTACCATCGGGGCCACCGTAAATTCAACCACACGAATTCCTTTATCATTGGCTGCTTTGATGAGGCTATATTCTACTTCCTCACCAATCACATGTTCCCCAAATGCAGAAATAAAATGCTTGATGCGGCCAGAAACGATGATTCTATAGGGATCAAGCGAAACAAATTTCACAGTATCACCAATATTATAACCCCATAGACCAGCGTTGTTGTTGATGATCAGGGCATAATTTTCTCCAATCTTCACATCCTTCAAAGACAGCCTTGTAGGATTTTCGTTGAAGATCTCCCCGGCTGGAATGAACTCGAAAAAGATGCCTGAGTTGGTATTGAGCAAAAGCCCCTCCTCATCCCTTGTGTCCTGAAAAGCAAAAAATCCTTCAGAAGCAGGAAAAGTTTCTATGGTGTCTATGTTCCGACCGATGCTTTCCATGAGCTTGGAGCGATAAGGGCTAAAATTGACGCCCCCATGCACCAACACACTGAACTCAGGAAACAGGTCTCCAATTTTTTTTCCTGTTTTTTCGATCAACCTGTCAAAGTACATCTGCATCCATGGTGGAATACCGCTGATGAGTGTCATGTTGCGGGCAACTGTTTCTTCAACAATTTTTTCCAGTTTGTTCTCCCAGTCTTCGATACAATTGGTTTCAAAAGTAGGGAGTTGGTTCTTTTTCAGATAACTGGGAATATGGTGATTGACGATTCCACTTAGCCTTCCCGTTGGTATTCCTCCAATGCGGTCCAGCGTAGGAGAGCCAGAAAGGAATATCATGTTGCCATTGGCAAAATCTGCATTTCCAGATGTAGCTATATAACAGAGCAAGGCATTCCTTGCCGTACCAATATGGTTGGGTATAGAATCATTGGTAATCGGGATATATTTTGCCCCGGAAGTGGTGCCAGAGGTTTTGGCAAGGTAAATGGGCTTGCCTGGCCAAAGAATATTGGCCTTCCCTTCCTTTATTTTGGCGATGTATGGGCTCAATTTTTCATAGTCTCTGATCGGAACTGCTTGTATAAAAGATTGATGGTCAGCCACTTCACCTAGATGATGCTCTTTCCCAAATTCAGCAACCTTGCCCTTTTTTACCAGCGCTGTGAGGATATTCTCTTGATCCTCCAAAGCAGATCGCATGGATTTTTGTACTTTTTTATGGACGATATTTGCAAAAGGCTTGGCCAGATACGATTTGATCTTCATATTGAATCATTCGTGGGAGCAACAAAGATAGGTTCCCCCACCCAAACCTATATAAATAGCTCCCAAGAAATTTTAGTTTTAAAATTGGGGGAAAATTAAATTATGCATACCTTCGCACTCCTAAATTTTGAATTATCATGTTTGCAATTGTAAAAATAGCAGGTCACCAGTACAAGGTTGAAGCCGGACAGCAGCTGTATGTTTCCCATATTGAGGGAAGTGTAGGCGACAGGATTGAAATCCCAGAGGTTTTGCTTGTTGACAATGATGGAAAACTTTCCCTTGGAAAGGATGTAACAGTTAAAGTCAGTGCTGAAATCCTCAGTGAGGTTCAGGGTGACAAAGTGATTGCATTCAAAATGAAAAGAAGGAAGGGTTTCCGTAAAAAAATCGGACACCGCAAATTGTATACCAAACTCAGGATTGAAAGCATCGCCTGATCAATTTAAAAGTCATCATTTAAAAAACAAGCGTCATGGCACATAAGAAAGGTGAAGGTAGCGTTAAGAACGGTCGCGATTCACACAGCAAAAGACTTGGCATCAAGATCTTTGGTGGACAACCAGCTATTTCAGGAAACATCATTTTGCGTCAGCGTGGTACACAGTATCATCCTGGTAAGAATGTTGGAGTGGGCAAAGACTGGACTATTTTCGCAACATCTGACGGTGTTGTTGAATTTAGGAAATCAAAGAACAACAAGACATTCGTATCTATCGCACCTGTTGTAACTGCCGGATAATCATTGCTTAAAATAATTTTTTTTGCATAATAGAAAAACTGTTTATACTTTTACTACGTTAAACATTTTCTAAACCATTAAATTCTAAACAAAATGGCAACTGCAAAAAAAGCTGCACCTAAAAAGGCTGCAAAGAAAGCTGCTCCAAAGAAAGCTGCAAAGGCTGCTCCTAAGAAGGCTGCAAAGGCTGCTCCAAAGAAAGCTGCAAAGGCTGCTCCAAAGAAAGCTGCAAAGGCTGCTCCGAAAAAAGCTGCTAAAGCTGCTCCTAAGAAAGCCGCTAAAGCTGCTCCAAAGAAAGCTGCAAAGGCTGCTCCTAAGAAGGCTGCTAAAGCTGCTCCGAAGAAAGCTGCAAAGGCTGCTCCGAAGAAAGCTGCAAAGTAATCTTCCAACAGTTAAAAGTATAGAGTCCCGCTTCGTGCGGGACTTTTTTTTGTCAAAGATCAACTGCACATCATGCCAGACAATTACGCCATCGCCGATCAATTCAGTCTCTTGAGCAAATTGATGGACATTCACCAGGAGAACAGCTTCAAATCAAAGTCATATGGAAGTGCCGCATTTTCCATTGAAAAATTGCCGATGCAGCTCGAGTCCGTCCCAAAAGAGCACATTGCATCTCTCAAAGGAATCGGAGATTCTACTGCCAGAAAAATTATTGAAATACTGGAAACAGGCAAGCTGCTGGTACTGGAAGATTTGATGATAAAAACACCTGAAGGTGTGTTGGAAATGATGCAAATAAAAGGCATCGGGCCTAAAAAGATTTCAACCATTTGGAAAGAAATGGGCATTGAAGGACTGGGAGAACTCCTTTATGCCTGTAATGAAAACAGGTTGTTGCTCTACAAGGGATTTGGAGAGAAAACGCAGAAGAATGTAAAGGAAGCGATAGAGTTTTACTTCAGGCACCAGGGACATTTCCTGCATGCAGACATTGAAACCTATGCATTGCACATGCAGGATGTTTTTGCGTCCCAATTCAAGGACAACAAGTTCCTGCTTTGCGGAGATTTTGTTCGTCAAATGCCTACCCTTGAAAAACTTAGTTGGGTAACGGATTGCAGCAGCCAACAGCTTGCTACATTCCTCAAAGACAATGCTTTCGAGACAGGTGATGGAACAGATGATTTGCTGCATGCAAAAGGCGTTGAAAACGTTTTGCTCGAGTTCCAATTCTCCACAACAGAACAACTTCAAAAAAGAAGTTTTATCCTCAATGGTTCTGAAGCATTTGTTGATGAATGGTTGAACAGATACCCAGCTTCATTGGATGGCATACAAACAGATCAGGATGCCTTTAGAGCAGCATCGGTACACTATATCCCATCATTTTTAAGGGAAAACCCTGCCATCATTGAACTGGCAATCAAAGGATCAGTGATGGATATTGTACAACCATCAGACATCAAATCAATCATCCACAGCCACAGTGATTGGAGCGATGGAACCAATACCATTGAAGAAATGGCCAAGGCCTGTATTGACAAAGGATTTGAATACATGGTCATCAGCGACCACAGCAAATCTGCTTTCTATGCCAACGGCTTGACGGAAGATCGGGTGAAAGCGCAACACCAATACATTGATGAATTGAACAGAAAATATGCTCCATTCAAGATTTTCAAAAGCATTGAGAGCGATATCCTCAATGATGGATCTTTGGACTATTCCGACAACCTGCTCAGCACTTTCGATCTGGTCATTGCATCCGTTCACTCCAACCTTAAAATGAGTGAAGAAAAGGCCATGCAGCGGGTGATATCAGCGGTTGAGAACCCATACACCACCATCCTCGGGCATCCAACTGGAAGGCTGCTGTTGAGCAGAAAGGGCTATCCGCTTGATCATGAAAAGATCATTGATGCATGCATTGCCAACAAGGTAGTGATTGAAATCAATGCCCATCCCAGAAGGCTGGACCTGGACTGGACCTGGGTTGCCAGGGCACAGGAAAAAGGTGCACTCCTTTCCATCAATCCTGATGCGCATAATGTTGATGGCTATAATGATATCCGATATGGTACACTCGCTGCACAGAAAGGTGGGTTGAAAAAAGAAAACAACCTCTCCAGTTTTAGCCTCGCCGATTTTGAAGCCTATTTAAAGGGATGAGGTTTTTTTCACTTCATTCCAGATTTCATCCATTTGCTCCAGGTTCAGGTCAGTCATGCGCTGACCTTTATCAGTAACGATTTTTTCCATTGACTGAAAACGGTCCAAGAATTTCTTGTTGGTTTTAGCCAAAGCATTGTCTGGATCAATGTTCAGGAACCTGGCATAGTTGATGACTGAGAACAATAGGTCACCTATCTCATCTTCAATTTTCATTCTTTGCTTTTCAGCAGCAACAGGCTGCTCTGCTGTATCCAGTTGCTGTGCATCAAAATGTTCAACCTCTACCCTCACCTCTTCCATTTCCTCCTTCACTTTTTCCCAAACCTGCTCTTTGTTGTCCCATTCAAAACCCACCTGCTTGGCTTTTTCCTGGATTCTCATGGCCTGAACCATTGGCGGCAAAGACCTTGGAACCCCACTCATCACTGATGTTTTGCCTTCCTTGAGTTTTAAATTCTCCCAATTCCTTTTCACTTCCTCTTCATCCTTCACAACCACGTCACCATAAATATGTGGATGACGGAAAATCAGTTTATCACAAATTCCGTTGATGACATCCTCGAAGTTGAATTGCTTTTGTTCGGTACCTATTTTGGTGTAAAAAATGATGTGCAGGAGTATATCACCCAACTCTTCCTGAATACCCTTCCAGTTTTCATCAGTAATCACATCTGCCAATTCATGACACTCTTCAATGGTCAATTGTCTGAGGGTATGGATGGTTTGTTTGCGATCCCAAGGACATTGCTCACGCAGTTCATTCATTATTTTCTCTAACCTTTCAATAGCGTGACTACTCATTTGTTTTGTATTTCTTTGATAAGTCAAGCAACTCAATATTTTTAAAATCAATTTCCTGCCCTTCGCTCTGCAAAGCAATGAATCCTTTTTTCAGCAGCTTACCATCAATTTTAATGGCAGGATTAAATCCATTGGCAACGCCTCCTCCAATCTGTGGTTTGGTGTACTGCAAAACGGTATCACCATTGATCAGGTGTGTTACCAAAGCGTCTCCCAAGACAATCAATTCGGCATGTACCCACTGGTCTCCGTAATAGGTTTTGGAAGATGAGCTGATGCAATGCCTGGGATCTTTCTTGCCTTGAAAATATACATCAGTACCGGGCGAACACATGTTTCCTGTAGGTCTTGAAACACCGTCTTCCAATCCGCCCAAGACCTGAAACTCAACAGAAATAGGCCAATCCTGTTCCTTGAGTATGGATCTGGGGTCCTGGGAGTGGTACATCACACCAGAATTGATCTTGGTATAGGATGGGGCATCACTGCGCCAGATACCCGTAAAACGGTAATCAAACCTCAGTTTGAAGTAAGAAAAAGGTTTGTTATAAAAAAGATGGCCATAGCGGTTGTTGAACTGCTCATACTGGTCGTAACGGACTTTTATCATGCCATCTTCAGCACGGAAAGTGTTGCCATAATTGTCGCCCACTTCGTGATGGAAAATCTTCACCGTCCAGTCGTTGATATCCTTGCCATTGAACAGCTTGATCCATTTCTCTTTTGCAGGGAAACTGAAGGAAACAAAGCATAAACCAATGAGCAGGACTGCAATATTTTTTTTCATATACATCTATTGATGTCTTTACCAGACATGGCTTTCAACATGCGTAGCCATCAAATCTATTGTTGAAGGTAAGCCATTCAGCCCTTGCGAAACCT
This sequence comes from Chitinophagaceae bacterium, assembly GCA_947442625.1. GTDB lineage: Bacteria > Bacteroidota > Bacteroidia > Chitinophagales > Chitinophagaceae > Pollutibacter. The sequence continues at coordinate 24,985 of CANEWJ010000010.1, read as the reverse complement.
TTTTTTGATCAGCTTTTCCAATTCAACGGCAAGAAAAAGAAAAATTGCACCGGCAATACATACCAGTAATTCCAGCAAGGTAAGTGGCGCTGTTTTCAACAACTTGTTGGCAAATGGAAGGTAGATAACAAACAGTTGAAGCGCAAACGTGAAAAGTATTGCAAGAACAAGGGACTTATTGTTGAAGAATCCACGTTCTACGATAAAACTTTTATCCCTTTTAATGGCCAACACATGTGCCAGTTGTGAAAGGGAGAGCACTGTAAATACCATTGTTTGCCAATGTGTATTTACAGTTGCCAAAGCCCATGCCTGCACACCGAGCGTAATGCCTGCCATGCAGAGGCCAACCCATGCAATATGAAAACCTATTCCATCAGAAAATAGGCTCTCATTGGTTTTTCGGGGCGGACGATGCATGATATTGGGCTCTGATTTTTCATTGGCAAGGGTAAGTCCAGGAATACCATCAGTAACGAGGTTGATCCAAAGAATATGGATGGGCAACAACGGGATGGGAAGACCGAAAAAAGGGGCCAACAACAATGTCCATATTTCTGCGCCATTGCAGGTCATGATATACTTTACAAATTTTCTAATGTTGTCATAAATCCTTCTACCCTCTTTTACACCTTTAACGATACTGGCAAAATTGTCATCCAATAAAATCATCTGCGCAACTTGCTTGCTTACATCTGTACCCGCAATTCCCATTGCAACACCAATATTTGCTGCTTTAAGTGAGGGTGCATCATTTACACCATCACCAGTCATGGCCACAAAATGTTCTTTTTTCTGAAGTGCATGCACAATTCTTAGTTTCTGGTCAGGGGATACCCGCGCATAAACCCGAATTTTTTCAATTGCCGCCCCAAAAACAGTATCATCCATTTCATTGAGCTCCTTTCCTGTGATCACCACTTCATGGGGCTGAAGCAAGCCTATGGCAGTAGCAATGGCAGCAGCAGTCTTGGGGTGATCGCCTGTAATCATTATCGTTTGTATGCCAGCTGTTTTGCATTCTTGTATTGCCTGCTTTACCTCTTCCCTGGGAGGATCTATCATGCCAATCATTCCGGAATAGTGAAGTGAATTTTCTACATCCGAGAGAATAAGATTTCGCGGAATTGTATCAATAATTTTAAATCCGTAGACAATTACACGCATTCCCTCGCCAGAGAACCTATCTACTTGAGCGTTGATGGAATTGGTATTGTATTGGGGCAAAAATTGGCGCAGCAAAGCCTCAGAGGCACCCTTGGTGGTTACTAAATACTGATGACCCAACTGGTGAATGGTTGTCATGCATTTACGATCCGAATCAAAGGGAAACTCGAAAATCCGTGGCAATTGCTCCCGCTGGGCAACCATATTATCTTTACCGAAGTTTGCAATCAAATATGCTGCAATGGCAATTTCGGTGGGATCGCCTGCCCATTGACCATTGGCATTTTCCTCCACATCATGGTTGAGGACCATACAGAGAGAAAGCGTCGGAAAGGCTTTGATTGTTTGAATCAATTGCCCATTGGTATCATTGGCAATTACCGACATCTTGTTCTGTGTAAGTGTTCCTGTTTTATCGGTGCATATATACGTAACGGATCCAAGTGTTTCAACAGCATTCAGCTTTCGAATGAGTACATTTTTAGCCACCATTTTATTTGCTCCTCTTGCCAGTGCAATCGTAATCAGCGCCGGAAGGGCCTCCGGAATTGCAGCTACTGCCAAAGAGATCGCAGTCAACAACATTTGTATTGGGTTCTCTCCCCGAAAATATCCTATCACAAACAGTAAAACACAAATAAAAAGAATGATATAAGATAGCTTTTTGCTAAAGTCAGCCATTCGTTTTTGCAGAGGAGTATTGCCCTCTTTGTGCTGTAACATGCCTGCAATTTGTCCAAGCTTGGTATGCATTCCTGTCTCTACGGCTACCCCTCGTCCTCGACCACCGGAAACCTGTGTCCCCTTAAAAGCCATGTTGATCATGTCTCCAGTAGATAGTTCTGCATTATGGAGTGTATCGGTTTTTTTGAGAACGGGGAGTGATTCTCCAGTCAGCATCGCTTCATCGATAAACAAATGATTGGTTTCAAACAAGCGCATGTCAGCACCAACGATATTTCCAGCCTCAAGCAGCACAATGTCTCCAGGAACAATCTCTTCTGATGAAATATCAGTTACAAGATTCTCGCGCAGCACCGTCACTTGAAGTGTAGACATTTGTTTGAGGGCATCCATTGCCTTTTCGGCTTTATATTCTTGGATAAAACTGATGAGTGCATTGAATATAACAATTACAAAAATGATGATGGCATCAGTAATATCTCCAGCAAAGCCAGCAATGATTGCAGCTATGATAAGAACTACAATCATGAAGTCTTTAAACTTCATCAAGAAGAGCATTACCGGGTTGCGTTTTCTTTTTTCAATCAGTTTGTTTTTCCCATATTCTTTAAGGTGTTGCTGTGCTTGAGTTGTACTCAAGCCAGATGCATTCGAATGGGTATATCCGAATACTTGCCTTATATCAAGTGTATGCCAACATCTATGGGTCATGGGAAGGATTGATCAACCAAGAATTGGTACCGATGGTTGTTTCAGTAAGATAAATGATGCGACAATTACAGCAGGAAATTGATATTGGCCAATGGGATGATTTCAAGCAGGATAATGCAAGGGTTGGGATGCCTTCGGCGAGGGGCTGGATTACTTTCAGTGATCCATGATGTCTTGCGGGGGGCTACAAATAAAAAGTCCCGCCTTGCTTCGCAAGGCATAGGGCTTTTTTCTGTCCGCTCTTCAAAGCAAGCTTTGAACGCGGCCATAAAAAAAGCCCCGCACATCGTGCGGGACTTTTTTCTTTGTGCCCAAGACTGGATTCGAACCAGCACGCCGTTTCCAGCGCTACCACCTCAAGGTAGTGCGTCTACCAATTTCGCCACCTGGGCCCGAGGGATGGCAAATTTATGTAAAAATCAAGACATGAAAAAATGGAGTGGCTATTTTTAGACAGATAGGACCTAAATTTGTTGAATACATGCAATCACCTGATTCTCATCCTTCACTTGCAGTTGTCATCCTCAGCTGGAATGGCAAACATTATCTCGAACAATTCCTGCCCTTTGTTTTCGCATCCACCTACCCCAACATGGTTGTTTACCTGGCAGACAATGCCTCTACCGATGGGTCTGCTGATTGGGCAGCAACACAATACCCTGCTGTAAAAATCATACGCAATCCATTCAATGAAGGATTTGCAGGCGGATACAACATGGCGCTCAAACATGTGAAGGAAGAATTCATGGTACTCCTGAACTCTGATGTTGAAGTCAGTCCGGGATGGATTGAGCCCATCGTGGAGATGTTCATGGGAAATCCTAATGTTGTTGCTATCCAACCGAAAATATTGGACTACAACAACAAGGAAAGTTTTGAATACGCAGGTGCTGCTGGTGGTTGGATAGACCGGTTCGGTTATCCTTTTTCCAAAGGAAGAATATTTGATGTGCTTGAAAAAGATGCGCATCAATACGACAATCCTGCACCCATATTTTGGGCATCAGGAGCCTCCATGTTTATTCGGCATTCCGCATTTGATGCAGTTGGCGGGTTCGATGGTTACTTTTTTGCGCACCAGGAAGAGATTGACCTTTGCTGGAGATTACAGCTGGCAGGCTACCGGATCATGTCTTGCCCGGCATCCATCATCTACCATATTGGTGGAGGAACCCTTGCCAAAAACAATCCTAAGAAAATTTATCTCAACTTCAGAAACAACCTGATCATGCTTTGGAAAAACCTTGAAGGAATGGATGCTCTGATGACCGTCAGTTTCCGTTTCCTGCTGGATGCTATCAGCGCCTGGAAAAACCTGCTGTCAGGACAGGCCTATTTTTTTAATGCTGTGATGAAAGCCCATTGGGGATTTTTCAGCTGGTTGCTTGTTGGTCAGAAAAAAAGTATTTTCCCTGTGAAAAGAAATGGTAAAATCGCTGGAAGATACATGGGCAGTGTGGTTTGGCAACATTTTGTAAAAGGCAAAAACAGGTTTTCAGAAATTGTTGAAAACTGCAGTTGAAAAATAAACTTGATTCCTTATTTTTGCCGAGCAAATGAAACATATGCAACAGAATACAACTGACATCGCTGAAAAGAAAGACTTTGGCAGAAACTGGGTGATCTCTTCCCGATTCCTGTTTCACGTCCAACTCTTCGCCTTTATGGCTTTTGTACTGGGCGGATGCTATGGTTTGTACACCATGCGTTACAAAGGAAAACCCAAAGTGGAGGTTCCTGAAAGCACTCAGTATACGCCCAAATACAAATAAGAATTTTCTTTTTAGATTAAGATCTTATTCTTATTTTTGCAGCCCCTATGTTCTTACACACATTGCGGAAGTAGCTCAGCTGGTAGAGCACAACCTTGCCAAGGTTGGGGTCGCGGGTTCGAATCTCGTCTTCCGCTCACAAAAATTCCATCTTTGATGGAATTTTTAGTTTAGGTTCATTTGTTCTTTCATGCATTTCGCATGCCTCGGTGGTGGAATTGGTAGACACGCAGGACTTAAAATCCTGTTCGCCGAAAAAGCGAGTGCGGGTTCGATTCCCGCCCGAGGCACTTAAATGAAATACCCGTTCTGGGTTTATTATTCTGCGATTTGTTTCTTTCCCAGTACAATTTCAGCAGCAACTGCAAAGACCACCACTGCGATGGCACCAATGGCATTGAGCCATAACCATCCGATATCGGTAAATGCATACATGGCAATCACAACAATCTCTCCAAGAATGGCGGCATAAAAAACAGCATTCCCCTGTACTTTTTTAAGGTAAAATGCAACAAGGAAAATACCCAGCATCACGCCATAAAACCAAGAGCCCAGGATATTTACCGCTTCAATCAGGCTGCCCAGGTTGGTGGCAAACTGGGCAAAAATGATACAGAACATTCCCCAAAAAAGGGTGTACATGCGAGACAGCTTAAAAGCTTCCGCGTCGGATGGGTTTGCATTGATGTATTGCTTATGAAAATCAATCAGGGTTGATGCAGAAAGTGAGTTCAGGGCTGCTGAAATGCTACCCCATGCTGCAAGAAAAATCACTGCGATCAGAAGCCCTATCAATCCTTTGGGCATGTGGTCCATGACAAACCGGATGAACACATAGTTGGTGTCTGCATTCTCTACAAGAATACCCGACTCCTTTACCATTTTCTTGACCTTGAGGCGAAGGGCAGCTTCTTTTTGTTGGATACCGTGCAAGGCGGCCGAATAAAGGGCAGGCTCCTTCCCTTTCAATGATGTCAATAAATCCTGCTTCTCCATAGCAATAACCTTATGGTCCTTTTCGAGGGCAACCACCTGATCATGATAGGCCGTTTTTTTCAACTTATCAATGGCCAGTTGATTGAAAAAAAGCGGAGAGGCATTGAACATATAGTAAACAAAAACCAGGACACCGATGAAAAGAATAAAAAACTGCATCGGAATTTTTACAATCCCATTCATGATCAGGGCAATGCGGCTTTCCTTGATGGAGCTGCCAGACAAGTACCTTCCCACCTGGCTTTGGTCTGTACCAAAATAGGAAAGTGCCAAAAAGAAGCCCCCAATCACTCCGCTGATGATATTGAACCGATCAGACCAATCAAATCCCTTATCAGTCATGCCAGTGGTGATCACATTCATTTTACCAAGGTCTTGTCCTATGGAAATGACTTCACCCAATCCTATCCCCTGGGGCATCATATCAATCAGCAAATAGGCTGCAAGAAATAGCCCTGAAAAAATGATGACCAGCTGCAGTTGTTGTGTATAGGCGACTGCCCTGGCACCGCCACTGATACTGTAGAGGATCACAATTCCACCCATCAAAACATTGGTGACATAAATGTTCCAACCCAGTACGGATGATAAGATGATGGCAGGTGCATAGATGCTGATGCCGGTAGACAATGCCCTGGACAAAAGAAAAAGAAAAGCTGTGAATGAACGGGTCTTTTTATCGAACCGCTTTTCAAGAAATTCATACGCGGTGTATACATTGAGCTTGTGAAAGATGGGAACAAAGGTGATGCACAAGACCAGCATCGCCAGGGGCAATCCAAAATAATATTGCACAAACCGCATGCCGTCTGTATAGGCCTGTCCAGGGCCAGATAAAAAAGTAACCGCACTGGCCTGGGTACCAATCACGCTGAGCATCACCATGTACCAGCGCAATTGCTTGCTGCTTCTAAAATAGCCATCAATGTCTTTGGTGGCTCTTCCCTTGTAAACACCATAGAGGACCACCAAAACAATGGTAAGCACCAGCACTGACCAGTCTAAAGCACTCATCGTTTATCCCTTTTATAGATGATGGCAGCTACCAGGATTCCGATCAACAATCCCAATGCAATTTTTTTCCTGACCAAAGCAATCAATAGGCCAAGCCCCAAACCAACCACCATGGCAAAAACAGGAGACTTTCTTTTGTTATTTTGAGCCATTGATTTTTTTATTCGGATTGGAAATGATGTTGGCAAACAAACGGAATGCACCAGGAACACCTGCAGGAAGCTCCCTGAAAAACACAAGGCCAGTATAAATGAACCTGCCCTTGCCTTCATTTCTCACGATCAGGCTTCCATTGAGGTCGGCCTCCCCCTTGTCATGCATGGAAAGTACTGCTTTGTAATCTGGTGAGAAATTTTCTGCATAATATATACCCCGCTCTTGTATCCATCCTGAAAAATCATTTTTGGTGATTTTGTTGGGGAAATTGAGCAATGGATCATTTTCATCCAGAAAGACAACATCGGCATCCTCTTCTGTTGTCCGCCCTCTGGAAATGGTAAATGGCTTGGGGCCAATCATGGTTTTTTGCATGGGGCCGGCAAAACTATTGGTATTGTATTGCACCACGAGGTTGCCTCCATTGGATACATAGTCCATCAGGATGGCATGTTTTCCAGCCATCCATTCGTTCACATTGTAGGCCCTGACACCCACCACCACTGCATCAAACTGGTTCAGTTTGCCTTGATTGATATCACTCCTTCCCAACTCTGTTACATCAAATCCCATCATCCTGATCATGTCTGGCAGCTTGTCTCCGGCTCCGGTGATATAGCCAATGCGCTTGCCAGTGGTCTTCATATCCTTGGGCAGGTCAAATTTGACCAGGTTGCTGAAATACGTAAGCGTTGGGATATGCTCGTACGCAATTGTTTCCATTTTTTTATCGGCTGCCGGAAAGGCTGGGAGCACATACACAGGGTGAAAGAATTCTCCTTTGGCTGGATCTACCACCCGGTACCGCACAGGTACTTCAAAGAGAATGCTTTCTCCCATGATATTCAACATGGCATTGACCGTGAAAGCGGGCTTGTTCTCTGGCATGCCAATCATCTGCTGGTCATCCACATTAAAATAGCCTGCTTCCATGGCCCGTTCCAGCCAATAGGGCTGTGATACTTTTTTTGCTGTGGATACTGGAACATAAAAACTGTTTGTCCAGTTGACATTTTTCTTCAACCCCATGCCCTGTCCAGCCTTTGTATTTTCAAAATTAATTTCACCAATATTGATATCAGCACCAGCGCGGTTGTTGAGCAAAACATTGACCCTGATGGAATCGCCTTGTTTGACCAATGACCGGTCTGCCAATGCCTCTAGGTGCAATCCTGTTGTCAATTGGATGAGCCTGTCTACTTCACCTAATTTAATCCTTTTCCAATGGACATTGCCAATGGCCTGGATGGCTTTTCTGACAGCAATCAATTGGGGCAAGGAAGCTGAAGGGTCAAGCACGGAATAGGTTTCAACCAATTGATTGACCAGTGCATTGACAACCGATCCACCTTCTACCCTCGCCCAGCTGCAGTCTATACCATCCATCGGATCTTTATCTGCTTTTTCGCCAAGTGTATGGATAAAATATTCTGTTGCGGATCCTCTTGTAGACGCTGAACCAAATCCCTGGCTGCGGTGCTGGCTTCTTCCTTCAGCAGCGATTTCACCAATGCTTTTGCCCATCAAGGGAATATAACTTCCAGCATCAATCTTGAGCTGGTTTTCAGCCGTTGTATTGGTTGAACCAAAACTAAAGGTATTCCACATGATGCGCTTTGCCTTCCATGGGCCAACACCAAATGTGAATTGTTCAGGAAACATCTTGGGATCAGCAGCAGCCACAAAGGCTTCCCTGGCGATCACAGCAGACCCGGAGTGGTGTCCATGCCCTGCCCTGCTATCTTCTGGGAACCGGGTGATGATGACATCCGGTTTAAAATTACGGATCACCCAGACTGCATCGGCCAATACTTTTTGCTTGTCCCAGATGGCCAATGCCTCTTCGGTTCTTTTTGAAAATCCAAAATCATAGGCACGGGTGAAAAACTGTTCTGCGCCATCTACCCGTCTGGCGGCAAGCAATTCCTGGGTTCTGATCATTCCTAACTCAATGCCTTGTTCATCGCCGATCAGGTTCTGTCCGCCATCGCCGCGGGTCATGGCGAGATAGGCTGTTTTATAGTTCCGATCCCTTGCCATATAGGCCAGCAATCGGGTATTCTCATCGTCTGGATGGGCGGCAATGTACATGACCGTTCCCAGCACATTCAATCGCTTCATGGCATGCAGGATTTCACTGCTGCTGGCAGCCACCTGCTTTTGTGCGGTAGCGCTAAAATGAACAATAAACATGAACAGCAGCATCAACAATAACCTTAATGCCGAAAGGGATCGCATGAGAAATATTTTCATCAGAATAGAAGCTTGGTTAAGTGAATAAAAATAATCAAATAGGACTTAAGAACTTAGGCAGATACCATATTCTTTTAAAATGATTTCTATCTTTATGGAATGAAAAAGATTTCCACCCGTTTGCACGCTGCCCATCTGTTGATGGCGTTGACATTGGTCTTGTTGTGTTGCATGGCTTCAGCACAGATCAATCCCTATCAATACACGATCAACAAAATGGCCAATGGCAGCAAGGGCGCGGTTTCATCGGCTCATCCGCTGGCCAGCCAGGTGGGTCTGGAAGTCCTCAAAAATGGTGGAAATGCATTTGATGCAGCCATCGCCACACAATTGGCCCTGGCAGTAGTTTATCCTGGCGCAGGAAATATCGGCGGGGGTGGATTCCTCGTTGCTTATACAAACAAAGGGAAAGCCATTTCCATTGATTACAGGGAAAAGGCACCCGGAAGCGCATCGCGCGATATGTACCTCGACAAGGATGGCAATCCTTTGTTGAACCTCAGCCAGAACGGCCATCTTGCCAGTGGAGTGCCGGGAACAGTTGCCGGGCTTTTTGCATCACATAAATATGGCAAACTTGGGTTTGCGGCCCTGATCCAACCAGCCATCGAATTGGCTGAAAAAGGATTTGTTATCACTGCCGCTGAAGCCAGGTCATTGAATGGCAGCAAATCAGCATTTGAAAAATACAATACCGTTCGTCCTGCATTTGTAAAAGAAAAGGCCTGGAAAGCAGGGGATACCCTGGTGCAAAAAGACCTGGCCGCAACCCTTTCAAGGATTCGCGACAATGGGATGAAAGGTTTTTATGAAGGCGAGACTGCAAGACTGATTTCAGCGGAAATGAAAAGAGGTGGTGGAAAAATCAGTTTGGAAGACCTGAAAAATTATACGGCAGCAGAAAGGGATCCCATCATTTTTGACTACAAGGGCCATACCGTGATCGGCATGCCCATGCCCAGCAGTGGCGGTTTGCTGATGCAGCAAATGATGAAAATGATTGAAGACAGGGACATCGCATCCATGGGATTTCACTCTCCCGCTGCCGTGCAACTGATGATTGAAGTGGAAAGGCGGGCGTATGCAGACAGGGCAGAATTCATGGGTGACAAGGACTTTGTAAAAGTTCCTATACAGACACTTTCAAGCGATGCTTACCTGAAAGAAAGGATGAAGGACTTCATTCCAGGGAAGGCAACCCCCAGTGATATGGTGAAGCCAGGCAAGGTCAATCCTGAAAGCGATGAAACAACCCATTTGTCTGTGGCAGACCAATACGGAAATGTGGTCAGTGTAACAACAACCCTCAATGGTGGATACGGATCAAAGACCGTTGTTGGCGGTGCAGGTTTCTTGCTGAATAATGAAATGGATGATTTCAGTGTAAAGCCAGGTGTGCCGAACATGTTTGGTGCAGTTGGCAAAGAAGCCAATGCGATTGCGCCAGGAAAAAGGATGCTCAGTTCCATGACCCCAACTGTTGTGCTCAAGGACAAGAAACCTTGGCTGGTGGTGGGTACTCCTGGAGGCACTACCATCCCTACCTCAGTATTTCAAACCCTGGTGAACATCATTGACTTCAAGCAGTCCAGTCTTGATGCAGTAAACAATCCAAAGTTTCATCACCAGTGGCTTCCAGACCAGGTGATGGTTGAAAATGATTTCCCCAAAAGCCTGCAAACATCCTTGGAAAAAATGGGGTACTTGTTTACCAACCGCGGCCAAATTGGAAGGACTGAGGTCATCAAACTGGAATGGAATGGAAAGAAGGTAAAGTCGATTGAAGCGGTAGCAGATAAAAGGGGCGATGATCACGCAGCTGCTTATTGATATTTTTCTGATTCATTAACGTTTAATTCCTTTGGCATACGCCATTCTCTTGTGAGGATTGGTTAACTTTACCACAAACTCCTCTCTCTGAGAAAAGTATTTAAAATAGTCTCCTTTTTTCTGTTCGGAATCATTGGCTTGGTGCTGATTCTATGGCTTCTTATTCAAACCCCCTATGTCCAAAAAAGGCTTGTTGATAATGTTTCAAATAGGATCAGCAAAAACCTGAAGACTACCATCAGCATAGGTTCCGTCAACTTTACCCTTTTCAACACATTTTCCATCAACGATGTACTGGTGAGGGACCGTTCAAAAGACACCCTCTTGCATGCTGGCCATATAAGGCTTAACATCAGCGACTGGTTTTTCCTGAAAAAAGATATTTCCATCAGTTATGCCGGGTTGGAAAATGTATACATCAATACCTACCGCAAAGACAGCACCTGGAATTACCAGTTCATCCTGGATGAACTTTCTTCGGGAAAGCCCAGCAATGGAAAGCCCACTGATCTGAAACTGAACATCACTGCATTGGATTTAAAAAAAATCAGGTACAAAGTAAAAGACCAGTGGCGTGGCGAAGACCAGGACTTGACCATTGGCAAGCTTTCCCTTTCAGCACCGCTCATTGACCTGAAGAACAAAAAAATTCAGCTCAACCTATTGACCATCAACCAACCTTGTTTCACGCTGCACCAATACACCGGCAAGAGGCCCAGGTCTTTGATTCCCAAAACAAAAAAAAGGATCAACGGAAAATTGTACTGGAATCCTGGACAGTGGAACATCAGCGCAAGGTCCATCAGCCTGCAATCAGGAAGTTTCAAAAGCGATCTTGAAACCAATAGAAAAGCCTACGACTACTTTGATGGTGCCCACATGTTTTTTTCAGACATCACGGCGGGCATCAATAACTTGAAGATGAACAACGATTCTTTGTCTGGACAGCTTTCGCTGAAGACAAAAGAACGCAGTGGATTCGAAGTAAGGTCTTTGCTTGCCAACGTAAAGATGGACCCCACCATCATGGCCTTCACCAACCTCTCTATCGAAACCCCTTATAGCAAAATAGGCAACGCCTTTTCCATGGGCTATGATTATTTCACTGATGATATGGCCGACTTCGTCAACAAGGTGAGGATGGAGGGCAACATCACCAACAGCACCGTGAACCTCAAGGATATTGCCTTTTTTGCCCCTGCCCTCAAGGGTGAAAACATCAACTTAGGACTGAACGGAAAAGTGACGGGGCCGGTAAAAGACCTGGTTGCAAAAGAGATGAGGATTGAATATGGAAACCTCACTGCCCTATCTGGTGAACTGCAGATTGAAGGGCTTCCGGATCTTGCAAAGACCAGTTATCGGCTGAAAAATGCCACAGCCATCAGTGCTGCCAAGGACCTATACACCCTGCTCCCAAGCCTTAAAAAATCATTGGGCATTGATCTTGTAGCGATGGGTGCGATCAGCTTCAATGGTGATGTATTTGCCAAGGGAGAGAACATGGACATCGAGGGTTTGCTGAATACTGCCTTGGGCAGTGTAAACACCCTTACAAAACTGAAGCAGATAGGCACCAATGCATTGAATTACAGCAGTACCGGAACAATCAATGGATTGGAAGCCGGGAAACTGTTGAACATAAAACAGCTTGGGAATATTGCAGGGAAATACAGTGTTTCCGGGAATGCGAAAGTTGGCATCAATTTTACTGCGAAGCTCAGCAACCTGGCTTTCAACCAGTACAGTTATACAGACATCAATGCAAGAGGAAGTTACCTGAATAACATCCTTGAAACCACGGTGGATATTGATGATAAAAACCTGATTGCCGCACTGTCTACTCGCATCAACCTCGGTGGCAAAATGCCGAGAACAGTTGTGGATGCCCAAATTCATCTCTCTGACCTGAAAGCCCTCAACCTGACCAGCATGCCGCTGACTTTTTCAGGTAAAACACAGATGGAACTTACTGGCAACAACCCTGACAACATCAATGGCATTGCCCGTTTTACAAACCTGAGTGTATTCAGGGGGAATCAGGCCTTTGTATTTGATAGCCTCACTTTCAAGGCTGAACAGGTAGAGGATTACCGATCGCTGACCTTGTTGGGAAAGGATATTGAAGCCAAGATGAGGGGGCAATTTGAATTTGCAGAACTTCAGGCCACATTCAACCAATATTTCAGCAGTTACTATCCTCTCTATTTCAAAAAATCTGCCCCTCCCAAAAAAGACCAAGACCTTGTTTTCAGCTTCGAGCTCAAAAACGCAACATCTCTTTTACAAATTCTCGATATTGGTGTGAGCGGCTTGAATTACAGCAATATTGAAGGTGATATCGACACCAAGAACAAGCATTTCAACCTTACAGCAACCATCCCCAAACTTGTCTATAACAACCTATCGGTGTACGACTTTGAATTGAATGCTGCTGGGGGAGCAGACAGCCTGGTGATTGCGTCCAAAACAAGTTCAGTGGTTTTCAACGACAGCCTATTTTTCCCTAACAATGAAATCCGCATCAGGTCATCCAAGGATATTTCTGTTGTTGACATCAACACTTTTTCTGAGTCATCCCAGTATGGGGCAAAACTTTCCGCTTCCGTCAACAACCTGATCGATGGTATCCTCGTTCATTTCAATCCATCTTCACTCGTGTTCAATGAAAAAACATGGAACATAGAAAAGAACAGCGAGGTCTTGATCAGCAAAGCTAAATTTGACGCCAGCAATTTCAGGCTAACCAATGGTGAACAATCGATCGGATTGATCACGCTCCCACCTGCAGCTGACAGGGAGCAGACCATCATCCTTACCCTAGACAAAGTGAACCTAGGCGATCTTCTGCCCTTTGTACTGAAAGAGCCAAGGATACAGGGTATCACTTCCGGGGACTTGACCATTGAAGACCCATTCAATAACCTCAAACTCTACCTCAATGCACAGACGGATAAAACAAGGTTTGAGAATGACTCTATCGGCCTGACATCCATCAATGCATTCTGGGACAGCAACGAGAAGCAGGCCAGCTATTTCCTTGAATCAGAAAACCCCAACTATCAATTCGGGGTGAAAGGGAAACTTGATCTGAAAGACAGCAGCCAGCAAAAGATTGAAACAGATATTGATGTTGTGAATGTCAAACTTTCCTTGCTCCAACCCTATCTTGGCATTGTATTCAGCCAGATGGATGGTTTTGGGAATGGCAAGCTGCGCATCTCGGGAAACCTCAAGGAACCTGATTTTACAGGGGCCGTAAAAGTATCCAATGCCAAGGTTACGGTGGCCTATACCCAATGCAGCTACACCCTTACCGACCCTGTGATTGAATTTTCTCCCGGAAAAATTAACCTGGGTACTATCCAACTCAAAGATGCCAATGGCAATCTTGCCACGGTAAAGGGAAGTATAGACCATCATTTCTTTAGGGATTTCAGGTACAACATCAGTGCTTCATCCAAAAAAATACTGGTGCTCAATACTGGCAGAACAGACAACAACCTTTTCTATGGCAGGGCCATTGCAAAATTCAATTTCAACGTAACCGGACCTGAAAATCAAATAAAAATGTATGTCAGCGGTGCGCCCGTTGACAGTTCATCCATTGATATCCTTACCAGTACCAGCAGCAAACAGGCCGCAGATGTGGACTATATTGTATGGAAGTCTTATGGAGATGAGATGAAGGCCAAGGCTTCAGAATCCATCTCAAACCTGATCATTGACCTGGATTTGACGGCTTCTCCTCTGTTGAAAATGAATGTTGTGCTGGATGAACTGACGGGGGATGTTATTTCAGGTCAAGGCATTGGTAATGTAAAGATCCATACGGGCACCAAAGAAAACCTGTCCATGATCGGCCGCTTCAACATCGAAAGTGGGAGCTATAATTTCAATTTTCAGGATGTTTTCAAGAAACCCTTTAAGTTGTTGGGTGGTGGCAGGAGCTATATCAGCTGGACAGGAGACCCCTTGAATGCCGAAATCAATATTGATGCGCTGTACCTGGCAGAAAAAGTAAGGATGAGCACCTTGTTCACAGACCCCAGCAGTTCAACTGTTTCTGGTGTCAGCGCTGATGTACTCAGGGAAATCAGTGATGTGGAAGTGCGTTGTAACCTCTCTGGAACCTTGTCCAGCCCCAACCCTACCTTTCAAATTGCCATCCCACAAAACAGTACAGTCAGGAACAATGCCACCATTGATAGCAAACTGAAAAACATCAACCGCGACCCCTTGGAAGTGAGCAAACAATCAACTTATCTTATCGTTTTCAAGAGCTTTGCTCCGCAGGCGGCTGTTGTTTCGAGCAACCTTAACAGTGAACTGCTCAACACAACCATTTCAGGTGTCATCAACGGAATTCTTGCCAGCAGTGTACAAAACTTTTTTTCTAAGGTCCTGGGATCTACTGTTGACGTCAATTTCAATTATTCCAGGACAATGACAGGCATCACTGGCTCAACTGGAAATACTGGAAGCGGACAGAATAATTTCAGGGAAAATGTGAGCCTGCAGTTTATCAAATCCATGTTGGACGACAAGCTCATCATCACCTTTGGTAGTGATTTTAATTTTGCTACTGCTGGCGGAAACAGTTTTACCAACAGTTCACAATCGTTTCTTTTTCTTCCTGACGTGAATGTTGAATACAAGGTTACGCCGGATGGAAAATTCAGGACTTCCTTCTTTTATAGAAGTAGTTTTGACATGCTATCTACCTCAGGAAAACGGGATCGCACAGGTGGAAATGTATCGTTTAGGACTGAGTTTGATAGGTTTTTTGAACGCAAAAGACGGGTCAAAGGCTCTATATTACCTGATTAATTTACATGAATTCCGTTGTTGACGCTGAAAAAGGGGCATTTAATGCACATTCTGAACCAAAATGATGAATATTTGTTAACATTTTTTTATGGATTTCTACCTTAAAATCGTAAAATTTGCATTCGAATTAAAAAACAGTTTATGAGAAGACATTTTTTCAGCTTAGTTCTCACGCTTTTAGTTTCCATGGGGGCCTGGGCGCAGGTAACCACCAGTAGCATTAATGGTATTGTAAAAGATGCTTCAGGCAAGGCATTGGAAGGTGCTTCCGTTACTGCGGTACACACCCCTTCTGGAACAACCTACAACACTGTTGCCAAAAAAGAGGGTATATTCACCCTTCCCAATCTCAGGATCGGCGGACCATACAGTGTAAAAGTTAATTTTGTAGGATTTGGAACACTCACTGCGGAGAGCATCAACCTGCTTCTTGGTGAGCCATTTTTTATCAATGCCGTGCTTGGGGTAGCTGAAACTACCTTGAGTGAAGTAACTGTTACGGGAAAGAAAAGTAGGTTGTCTGCTGACAAGACCGGCGCCTCTACCAACGTAGGTGTGCGTCAACTCCAAACCCTTCCCACCATCTCAAGAAGTATTACTGACTTTACCCGTTTGACTCCACAGGCAAACGGAACCAGCTTTGCAGGAAGAGATGCACGCTACAACAACATCCAGGTTGACGGTGCCAACCTCAACAATAACTTTGGACTTAGTTCAGACCCCCTTCCCGGAGGCGGCAATCAACCCATCTCTCTGGACGCTTTTGAAGAAATCTCTGTTAATATTGCACCCTTCGATGTAAGGCAGGCAGGTTTCACCGGAGCTGGTATCAATGCTGTAACCAAGAGTGGAACCAATACCTTCAAGGGTTCTGCATACCGTTACAATAGAAACCAAGATTATAATGGTACCAAGGTTGGCGATACCAAACTTCCACCGGCAGCCCTCTCTGAAAGCCAGAGTTTTGGCTTAACATTGGGTGGACCCATCATCAAAAACAAACTCTTCTTTTTTGCCAGTGCTGAGAGAGAAACACGTGAATTCCCCGGAATTCCTTTCAAGCCCAGGGGCGGAACAGGAGCAGGTAACGAATCCAGCACCCCTATCGATTCTTTGAAGAAGTTTTCTGACTTCCTCAAAACAAAATATGGCTATGAGACAGGATCCTACGACAATTTCCAGAACTTCATATCTGAGAACCTCAAAATCCTTGCTAAAATTGACTGGAACATCAGCAAAATCCACAAATTGACTGTAAAGTACAATGAAATGGTGAGCGAAAATGACCAGCAGCTGAACGGAAGTTCAGTGCCCAATGGAGGTGGATTTGTTGTTAGTGGTAGAGCGGGAACACAGGCACGTCTTCCACAAAACAGGTTCGGACTGTTATCCATGTCTTTCCAAAATTCCAATTACCGGTTCAAGGATATCGTTAGGTCTGGAACATTTGAACTGAACTCTAACTTTGGGGGCAAGTTCTCCAACCAGTTCCTTGCCACACTCACCAAGATCCAGGCTACACGTTCTTCAGGTAGCCAGGTATTTCCTTTCATTGACGTCTTCAATGGTACAGGAAACAACTATATGAGTGCCGGTTACGAACCTTATTCCTACAACAACGATGTAATCAATGATGTCTATAGTGTCATCAACAACTCCACCTGGTACAGGGGTAAGCACACCATCACAGCAGGTGGTTCTTATGAGTACCAGCGAGTAGGTAACATGTTTATGCCAGGTTCTCAGAGCTATTACATCTTCAATTCACTGAATGATTTAATTACCAACCAGGCTCCTGTTTACTATGCTTACACTTATTCATTGGTTCCTGGTCAGAAATCCATCTATTCTGCTGAATTAAAAATTGGTCAGTTGGGTGTTTACGCACAAGATGATATTGCTGTAAACGATAACCTGAAGGTAACTGTGGGTATTAGGGGTGATGTACCCATTTACCATAGCCAGCCATTGGAAAACCCAAAGATCACTGAACTGAAGTTCCCTGATCAAAATGGTAACCTTGTAAGCTATAATACCGGATCTTTCCCCAAAAGCAAGATGCTGCTTTCACCCCGTATCGGTTTCCGCTGGGATGTGAATGGTGATAAAGACCTCATCATTCGTGGTGGAACGGGTGTTTTCACCGGAAAAATACCTTTTGTTTGGCTTACCAATATTCCTACCAACACTGGTATGTACCAGTTCGGTTCCAATGTAACAAATGGTTCACCAGCAGGAGCAGCAGCGCTTCAGACCTACAAATTTGATCCTAATCCTGATGCATATGCAAGCAGGTTCCCATCCACAGCAGGCACTTCAGTACCTGCCAACATTGTGGTAACAGATCCTAACTTCAAATTTCCACAAATCTTCAGAACAAATCTCGCATTTGACAAACGCCTTGGAGACGGATGGACCTGGGGTATGGAAGCCATCTTTACCAAAGATATCAATGCCATTGCGATGCGTAACCTGAACGAAAAGCCTACAAACGGACAATTTTCAGGATCAGACAACCGTCCACGTTTCAACGCCAATACCAATGCTGAGAGAAGGTTGTATCCAACCCTTACTTCTGCCATTGCCTTGGAGAACACCAACAAAGGCGGTGGATTTTCTTTCACAACACAGCTTTCCAAGTCATTTAAAAATGGCTTCTACGGATCTTTGGCGTACACCTATACGAATTATCTTGATGTTACGTCGAACCCTGGTTCTCAGGCCAGTTCTGTATGGAATGGCAATCCAACTACCGGAACACAAAATGCCCTTCAGCTCTACAGCGCTGCAGGTGTATTGCCCAACAGAATCATTGGTTCATTTTCTTACCGCAAAGAATACCTGAAGCACCTGGCAACAACCATTTCATTCTTCTATGAAGGTGCAAGCCTTGGCAGGTTCTCCTACGTAGTGAACGGTGACATAAACTTTGATGGTAACAATACCACCGACCTCATGTACGTTCCAAAAGATGCATCACAAATCATCTTTG
The DNA here is from genome assembly GCA_947442625.1 of Chitinophagaceae bacterium. Lineage (GTDB taxonomy): Bacteria > Bacteroidota > Bacteroidia > Chitinophagales > Chitinophagaceae > Pollutibacter. The sequence continues at coordinate 6,580 of CANEWJ010000010.1, read as the reverse complement.
TTAATCAGGCTGCAGGATCTGGAATTACAGCTGCAACCGCACAACAGCAGTCTAATGCATTCTTCCAGTTTATTGAAAACAGCCCCTACCTCACTAAAATCATGGGTCAGTACGCCGGTAGGAATGAAGCTACCCTGCCTTGGTATGACAGGGTGGACTTCAAAATCCTCCAGGATGTATTCACCAACATAGGCAAAAACAAAAATACCATCCAGGTAAGTCTTGACATCCTCAATTTCACCAACTTCCTCAGCAGCAAATGGGGTGTAGTGAAAACCACTACTGTAAGGAATCCATTGATTTTCGATTCACTGGATCCTGTTTCAGGAGCTCCCAGGTACCGTATGACCCAAATCAGTGGCCAAATGGTAACACAACCATTACAGGTAGTGAACTCCTTTGCCAGCACATGGGGAATGCAATTTGGTATCAGGTATATTTTCTAGTAGAACCAATCAGTTCATAAAAAATAACCCCGGAATTTCCGGGGTTATTTTTTATATCCATGAGACCAAGAAGCAGATAAAATGGGGATCCTGATACCAAAAAGAATTTGGATCTGGAATCATGGATTGGATTTCATCTGATCGATCTGGCTTACAAAATCATCTATTCCCATTGCATCATCTACCAAAAACGCTCCTATTCTTGTCCTTCTGAGTGAGGACAAATAGCCTCCACAACCCAAGGCATTTCCAAAATCAAAGGCAAGGCTTCTGATATACGTTCCTGTGGTGCATACAACCCTGAAATCCACCCTTGGGAGTTCTATATTGGTAATTTCAAAGACCGAAATCGTTATTTTTCTGGGCTCCATTTTAACCTCCTTCCCTTTTCTGGCCAGCACATAGGCGGGTGTACCTCCTTTTTTGATGGCAGAATGGGCAGGGGGAATTTGCATGATTTCTCCTGTAAATGCAGTTGTCGCATTTTTGATCATGTCTTCAGTGAGGTGATCGGTAGCTGATTGAAAAACTGGTTCCGATTCCAGGTCGTAGGTGGGTGTTGTAGATCCAAGGGTAAAGCTGCCTGAGTATTCTTTCTCAGCCGCCATGTATTCATTGATCTTCTTTGTAAATTTTCCGGTACAGACAATCAACAAACCAGTTGCCAATGGATCCAGGGTTCCGGCATGGCCTACCTTGCTGACCTTGGTCAGGATGCGAATTTTTTTTACAACATCAAAAGATGTCCATTGAAGGGGTTTGTCCATCAACAGGACACGACCATCCAAGAAGGATTGGTTATCGATTACAGGATGTGAATGTTGCATGGGCGCAAAGGTACAGCGGAAAGCAGGCTGTATGCAATAAATTTATTGCTTGATAAACTTGGTAGAAGCATTGGAAGCAACGTCAGTCAGGCGAATCTGGTAGATGCCTGGAGCAAGGGATTGCACATTGATTTCTTCTTGCATTTCCAGCAGATGGCCTGTTTGGACAATTTGGCCACTTGAAGAGATGATGGCAAAATTCTTTCCGTTGCTGCCAAGATTTGTATTGACCAGCAATTTGATGTTGCCAGACTGGACCGGATTGGGATACACCACCAAATCGCGGGTGTTGACAGTAAGAATTTCAGGTTCCATGTTTACGTTCCATGCTGGAGCAAGGGCTTTTGAGTTGAGCAAACTGTTTCTTTTTCCATTGACCTCAAACTGCGCCCTCATGACCATTTTTTGTCCGGCAGAAAACATGCCCATGCTGGCATCGTTGGTAAAATCCATGAAGTTCATGAACATTTCGCCTTCAGCACTATTGTTGCAGACAGTGGTTTTAGGGAAAACAGGCGCTCCTGCGTTTCCGCTGCGTTGCTTTGGGGTATCTTCAATTCCATCGTCTCCACATTGCTGATCACCCCAAAGGTGCTTCAAGCCCATCCAATGGCCCACTTCATGCGTGAGGGTCCTTCCGAGATTGAATGGGGCACTCACCTTACCCATGGTACCAAAAGCATCATACCGGATCACAATGCCATCAACAGCCCTGTCTGCACCGGGAAAACTAGCATATCCAGTCAGTCCAGGTACGGTATTGCAAACCCAAATGTTCAAATAGGATCTTGTATCCCAGGTAGTGCTGCCGCTATTGGCCAGGTACTTGATCTTGTCATCATCGGTCCACATCATTCGGGTGGATTTCTTTCTGATGATGCCTGTAGTAGCCTTTCCCATAGGATCAGTCTTGGCCAGTTCGAATCGGATGCTGGTGTTCGCAGCCAGTTTGGCAAAAACGGAAGGAACATTGGAAAAATCCTTGTTCGACTTGGCAAAATCTGCGTTGAGTGAAGTGATCTGGGAAATGATTTGTGCTTCGCTGATGTTTTCAACGGTATTGTAATATACAATATGCACCACCACGGGGATGGTAATGATTTTTTCTGGAGAGAGGTTGTTGCTCTGGCCCGAAATAACAGGCATGGCACTGTTGGCAACAGCGGTACAATTGCGTTGTGCATTGACACTGAATACAGATACAAAAGACAGGAATAGGATGAAAAGCCTCATAATTACCGTTTGGTGATGAGGTTTTTCTAAGAGATTGAATTGTTGGGGAATTTCGAAGGATTGGATTCCCTTTCGGGATAATGCCGGATGCAAAACTTACACTAAAAATCGGCATTTGCAAGTTGCAGGGCAGATTTTAAGATTTTTATGCCCCTAAATCAATCCATTTTGTCCAGAACTTAACAAATTGATTTGAACATCAAGATAAATTCAGGAAATTTGGGTCATGAAAAGGTTACAATTATCCCTAACGACCGTCTGTGTTGTTTTATTGTTTTCCTGCGGAGGAAATACTGAAAAAAGCCAGGACCAATCCAGCGCTGTTGAAAATCAGATTGCAGCACCAGCCAACCTGTCTTATACCGTAATCAATTCCTACCCGCATGACACTGCAGCTTTCACCCAAGGTTTGGAGGTCTATCAAAACAGTTTCTTGGAAAGTACGGGCCTTTTTGGAAGGTCTTCCCTGCGCCGGGTGGACATAGAATCCGGTAAAATTTCAAAAAGTCAAAAAATGGACAGCCTCATTTTCGCAGAAGGCCTAACCGTTTTTAATGATACCATTTTCCAATTGAGCTGGGAGAATCACCTGGTTTTCATGTATGCGGCAAAAGACTTCAAGCCTATTGGCCAATTGCCCTGGACAGGTCAAGGCTGGGGCATCACCCATGACGATAACAACCTGATCATCAGCGAAGGTTCAGACAAACTCTATTTCGTTGAACCCAGAACCCTGAAACTGAAGAAAATTGTGAGTGTAAAAGACCAATATGGTGCCGTCAACAACCTGAATGAATTGGAATTCATTGATGGTTATATATATGCCAATCGCTGGCAATATGATTATATTCTCAAGATTGATCCGAACAGTGGTTTTATAGCAGGGATCATCAACCTGCAAGACTTCCTCCAAAAGAACAGCCGGGCAGACCTGAGCTACCTCAAAAAAGAAGGATCAACAGCCATGCAATCTGGCGCTGTACTCAATGGGATTGCCTACAATAAAAAAGAAAAAACACTCTACATTACAGGCAAACTTTGGCCAGAAATCTTTGAAATAAGGTTACAGTAAATGAACAGGGATTGGATGATTCAGGTTGATTCTTCGCATTTTTAAATTATTTTTGAAAGTATTTAGCTTTAGCCCAAACCTATAACAATCAAGCAATGATCGATTCATTTGAGAAAATTCCCATTTCCATTCACGAAAGTGCTAAACAGGCCACCAAAATCATTGCCGCTGAAATCGCCAAACTCATCAGAGAAAAGGCAGCAGCGGGAAAGCAATGCGTCCTTGGCATGGCAACCGGATCTACCCCAAAAACATTGTATGCGGAACTGGTAAGGCTACACAGGGAAGATGGTTTGAGTTTTAAAAATGTGGTCAGTTTTAACCTTGATGAATATTACCCATTGAAACCTGATGCTCCGCAGAGTTACCACAGGTTCATGAACAGCTTTCTTTTCTCACATGTAAACATTGACCCCAAGAATGTCCACATCCCGGATGGCACCATTGAAAAAGCCAATATCCATTCCTATGCAGATGCCTACGAAAAAGCAATTGCTGATGCAGGAGGAATCGACATTCAAATTCTTGGTATTGGCGTGAACGGGCATATTGGGTTCAATGAACCCGGTTCCAGCAGGAATTCCATTACCAGGATTGCAGCCTTAGACAACAGCACACGCCTTGCCAATGCCTATGAGTTTGAAAACATCTCCCAGGTTCCTCGGCTTGCTGTAACCATGGGAATTGCTTCAATCCTGAATGCAAAAAGAATCATCCTCATGGCATTCGGAGAAAGGAAGGCAACCATTGTTGCAGACTCTATTGAAGGGCAAATCACCGATAGCGTTCCTGCTTCTTTTTTGCAGGAACACCATAACTGCATGTTTTATCTTGATGAAGCCTCCTCTCAGGAACTCACAAGGTTCAAAGCACCCTGGCTTGCAAGCCATATTGAATGGAAAGAAAAAACAATCAGGAAAGCAGTTTGCAGTATGGCCATTACGTTGGGAAAACCATTGCTGATGCTGACCAGAGAAGACTATTTGAACGAAGGCCTGGCTGATCTCCTTGAAAAACATGGCCCTGTTTCAGAAGTGAACCTGCGTGTTTTCAATGGACTGAGGGACACCATCACCGGCTGGCCGGGTGGTAAGCCAATGGAAGATGTTCCTAGGCACCCTGAAAGAAGGCACCCCGCCTCCAAAAGGGTAATAATTTTCTCCCCTCACCCAGACGATGACATCATTTCCATGGGAGGCACTTTTATTCGATTGGTTCAACAAGGGCATGACGTACATGTTGGTTACCAGACCTCCGGAAATATTGCAGTAAGTGATGAGTTTGTGATGCGTCAAATCGACTTTGCTGTTGAATTTGACAGCTATTTTGAGATTGACAAGAGCAGGGCTGGCAATATTTGGAAAGATGCCGCAGGATTCATCAAAACCAAAACAAAGTACCAAAAAGATACCCCTGAAATCAGGAGCATCAAGGGCATGATCCGCAGAACAGAAGCAAGGGCTACCTGCAGGTATGTGGGGGTGAAAGATGAAAACATGCATTTCATGAACCTGCCCTTCTATGAAACAGGATTGATTGAAAAGAATCCGCCAACAGACGTGGATGTTCAAATACACATGGACTTGATCCGTAAGATCAAGCCTCACCAGATTTTTGCTGCAGGTGATTTTGCTGATCCTCATGGTACCCACAAGGTTTGTTTTGACGTGATGTATGCTGCGCTTCAAAGATTAAAAGCAGAAGGCGATGAATCGGTTGCCAATTGTAACCTATGGCTTTACCGTGGTGCTTGGGCTGAGTGGGATATGTGGGATATTGATATGGCCATCCCCATGAGCCCGGATCAAGTGCTGCAAAAACGCAATGGCATCTTCATCCACCAATCCCAGAAGGATGGTGTTGTATTCCAGGGTACTGACAGCAGAGAATTCTGGCAAAGGGCGGAAGACCGCAATGCGGATACCTCCCAATTGTTTGATCAATTGGGACTGCCACAATATGCCGCTTTAGAGGCCTTCATGAGATTTGATTATTAACAGAAATTCTTGTGAATCTGGTTCAACAAAAAATGAAGGCAAGCAAGTATGCATTACCTTGCAAGCTCAATTTTCCAATTATCCAATCAATTTGAGATGGTAGCGATTCTTGCATTTTTCTTCATCCACTGGTTTTCATCCTTGTTCTTTCACACGTTCTTTTTGCACAGGTATGCTTCGCACAAAATGTACCTGACCAGTCCGTTCTGGGAGAAGACCTTTTACTTTTTAACCTGGTTTTTCCAGGGCTCCAGCTACCTGGTGCCGAGGGCATATGCAGTGATGCACCGGATGCACCATGCCTACAGTGATACCGAAAAAGATCCCCACTCCCCGCACTTCTTTAAGGATGTTTGGGAGATGATGATGCATACCCGGAACATCTACAATGCATTCCTGGTAGGCAAAAATGTTCCTGATGCTGAGTTCACCAAAGACTACCTCCCTGTATGGAGTAAAATGGATAAAATTGGGGATAGCCTGCTCACCAGAGTCCTTTGGATTGTAGCGTATGTGTGTTTTTACGTCGCCTTTGCCCCCGCCTGGTATTGGTACTTGTTGCTTCCCATTCATGCCCTCATGGGGCCTGTACAGGGTGCTATCGTGAACTGGGTAGGACACAAATACGGCTATTCAAATTTCGACAATGGCGATCATTCAAAGAACGCTGAACGCTGGGGCATTTTTCTACTGGGAGAATTGTTCCAGAACAACCACCACTATTTTCCCAAATCAGCAAAGTTTGCCGTAAAGAAATACGAGTGGGACCCAACCTATTTTATCATGCGCATCATGAATAAATTGGGAATTATTCAAATTCAATATCAATTGGGTTCTGTTTAATTTGTAAAAAATCGTATATTCGCACCCCGAATCGGCCCCGTAGCTCAATTGAATAGAGCATTTGACTACGGATCAAAAGGTTTCAGGTTTGAATCCTGACGGGGTCACTTGATAATCAACCACTTATAAGGTAAAACTTTTAAGTGGTTTTTTTATTTGCAT
>CANEWJ010000009.1 GCA_947442625.1 Chitinophagaceae bacterium | reverse complement strand
GTTGGTTTTCTTGGTGAGCAAGTGACCTCTTGTAGGCTTTCTGTAAGTGATCTTTCCGCTGCCGGTGATCTTAAAAGTTTTTTTTGCCCTTGAATGGGTTTTAACTTTTGGCATGACTTTATTTTTAAATTTACCCCTACTGGTGTCTTCGAACAGACGAAGAACTTATGGAACCTTTTGGGAATAGCTTTCAGTCTTTCAACTGAAAGGAGTGCAAAATTATATGATTTTGGGGATAAACGAGCAATTTATCCCCAAAAAATCCTGATTACTGTTTTTTGGCTGTCCAGGTATTGTTTTCACTGTTGTAATCAGGGAAAACTTTGTCCGGATCAATGGTCACTTTCAGCATCTCTTCATTTACCCGAATCCTTGTTTTAAAAACACCACCATTTTGCCAAATTTCAACTGGAAGCTTTACCCTTCCCTTGTTTCCGGAAACAGTTTCATATTCAATCACAACTGGCATGGCTGCTTTTTCCATGTTTTCAATGGTAATGATGGCCCCATTTTTCGCATTGTTGCCCTGGTACTCAACATTGGTGATGGCCTGATCCAATCTCCAGTTTTCAAGAAACATGGCTTTCCAAAACCATCCCAAATCCTCTCCTACGCCATTTTCCATGCTCCTGAAGAAATCCCAGGGGGAAGGATGCTTGAAAGACCAATCACGGATATATTTTTTAAACGCTGAATCGAATCTTTTTTGTCCGACGATTTGCTCTCTCAACAAAGTAAGCGCAAACCCTGGCTTCATATACAGTGAAAGCCCTATGTTGGCCTCTTTTAATGCATCTGGTGTTTTCATGATGGATTCAGACCTATCACTATACATGAACTTGGCCATGTTGTGGGCGTTGGATTCTTTTGAGGCATATTCTCCATTGTTAAAGTCTTCGGATGCAATATCATTGATAAAGGTGTTGAATCCTTCGTCCATCCAGCCGTATTTTCTTTCGTTGCTTCCTACAATCATGGGGAACCAGGTATGTCCAAACTCATGATCGGTTACACCCCAGAGTCCGCCTGTTTTTGCGGTAGATCCACAGAATACGATGCCGGGATACTCCATTCCACCAACATTGCTGGCTACATTGGTAGCAATCGGATAAGGGTATTCGAACCATCTTTTGGAATAGTTTTCAATGCTTGCCTTGGTATATTCGGTACTTCTTCCCCAAGCATTTTTACCATCTGAGCTGCTTGGATAAACAGATTGGGCCAATGCTTTTTTGCCGCTGGGAAGATTAATCCTTGCCGCGTCCCAAATGAAAGAGGTTGAGGAGGCCCAGGCAAAGTCTCTTGAATTGACTATTGAGTACTTCCAGGTAAGTTTTGCCACAGAAGGCCTTGAAGAAGGATTTTTGATTTCCTCCTTGCTCCTGATCAGCACTGTTTCATCACTTTGGTGGGCTTTCTGGTATCTTTTCAATTGTTCAGCAGTCATCACTTCTGAAGGATTGAGGAGGTCGCCGGAGGCAACAACAACATGGGTTGCAGGCGCTGTGATCGAAACGTCAAAATTTCCATATTCAAGATAAAATTCACTTGCGCCCAGGTATGGAAGTGTATTCCAACCTTGGATATCATCGAAAACACAAATACGGGGATACCATTGTGCTATGGCATAAATATTACCATCAGCATTCTTCAGTATACCTGTCCTGTCTGCACCATATTCAGGAACAGTGTAGGCATAGTCTACTTTCACCACTACTTTATCTCCTCCTGCCTTCAACAGTTTTGGAAGGTCAACCCTCATGCGGGTGTCTGTGATTTCAGGTACAACAACAGTTTCTGTTGTCTTTCCGCCTGTGGAAGAAACAATTTTTACTGATTTAATATCATACCCCCCCTCAAACGGGGCTGCTGCATTGCCATACCTGCTTCTGCCAGCCACAGGAAGTTTGGCAAAACCCCTTGAATTTGGATTGAAAAGGTTCTGGTCCAACTGGAACCACAGGAAATTAAGGTTGTGGGGGCTGTTATTGGAATAGGTCAGCGTTACTGATCCTGTAATCTGGTTGTTCTGGTCATTCAATTCTGTACTGATCTTGTAATCAGCTTTATTTTGCCAATAGGACTTTCCCGGTTCACCATTTCCTGACCGGCTAAGGCTCCCATATTGTTTGTAAAAAAGCGGATTGAAAAGTTCATTGGCATCATACTTGGATACAGGCTTTTCCTGAACCTGAGCAAATGAGAATGTGATGGAACACAAAAAAGCCACGACAGTGATAGAGATTTTTTTAAACATACCTGTGAATTGAGAATTGATTTATTTTAGACTTTCCAACAATTGTTTTGATTTGAGTTTTATTTCCTGGTCTTCTTTGGTTTTTGCAGGCAATTTCAGCTGATAATTGAGCAGTTCAATTGCTTGCAAGGATTTCCCCATTTTTTTATAGGCCATGGCCAGATCATGGTTGTTCACAATGAAACCCGGGTCTAATTTACGGGCTTTTTCATAAAGTGTAATGGCTTCTTCAGCAGAAGCTGCGGGAAAACCCTTGTTCATTAATTTCAGTGCAGCCCTTGCAGCAGGATTCAATGAGGAAACCTCATCATTCCATTTTGCCAGGGTGTATATGGCTTTTGTATAATTAGGATCGATGAGCAATGCCTTGTCTGTCTTTTGTCGAAGCTGCATGGTTAGCCTTGTTTTATCCTTAATAGAGGCATATTCAATCATTTTACCGATGACCATCGCATTGGCATATTGAACATCTGCTCGGTTGGAGTCAAGGGCAATAGCTTTTTCTGCGTATTTAGTGGCCAGCAGATACATTGACTTGCTTTCTTCTTCCTTGGCAAGGGATTGTCCCTCCATGCAATACAATTCAGCCAGCCGAACAAGAACGGGAATATTGCCAGGATCAATGGCCACCATAGATTCATATTTTTTGATGGCTTCCATGGTCTTGAATTGACGTTCCAACATTCTTGCTTCATCAATCAATGGAGATTGTTGCGCAAACAACTCAACAGCAGACAGTAACAAAAATACAAGAAGACAATTATATTTCACTTGCTCGCTTTTTTAAGTGTACACCAACCTGACCCATAAATCCCTCCATTGGAGGATTTGATTTGAGGATGCTTATTTCAATTTCAACAGCAAGTGGAAAAGTTTCTGCAATAGCAATAAATAACTTATCAGCCACAACTTCCAACAATTGCTCTGTTGTCGAAAAGACCTTCTTCACCAAACTGTATACAGCAGCATAATCGATGGTATCTGTTAATGTTTTAATGGGTTGCCTGTTGTCCATCGCAATAACAATATTGATGGTAAAATCAGTACCGCATTTGTTTTCCAATGGATGAACCCCATGATAACCAAACAATGTAATATCTTTTAGGATGATGTTCATGGTCAATTTCCGAAAAAGAGGTAAGCTACAAAAATGGCTGTAATTATACCAACCAAGTCGGCCAATAACATACTTGGTATAGAATAACGGGTATTTTTAATACCCACAGATCCAAAATAGACAGCAATCACATAAAAAGTGGTATCACTGCTCCCCTGAAAAATTGCGGATAATCTGCCAGCAAATGAATCGGCACCATAGGTTGTCATGGTGTCTACCATCATTGCCCTGGATCCACTACCACTCAGCGGTTTCATCATGGCCGTTGGAAGCGCAGAAACAAACTGCGTATCCATCCCCATGTAAGAAAATAAAGTTTTCATTCCACCTGTGATGAATTCAAATGCCCCAGAAGTTCGTAATACACTGATGGCAACAAGCATGGCAACCAGGTAAGGGATGATCTTGATGGCAATCTCAAAACCGCCTTTGGCTCCTTCAATGAATGACTCAAAAACATTGACTTTTTTATAAACCCCTCCAGTCAAGAAGACAAGAAAAATAAAAAGAATCAGTCCATTGCTCAAAATTGTCGAAAAAGATTCGATTTGCACTTGAGACAGGAATATTTTAAGGTAGGCAATCAAAAGCCCAATGAGCAATGAAATACCTCCTATCCAGGCCAGTATGACGGGCTGGAATAAATTGATTTTTTGCCTGATGGATACAATGGTAAGCGCAGCGACTGTGGCTGCAAAGGTGGCAATCATGCAAGGGATAAAGATATCGGTTGGGTTTGCGGATGGAGGAGATACAGAGGCCCTCATGGCGATGATGCTGATGGGAATCAAAGTGAGACCAGAAGCATGCAGTACCAAAAACATGATTTGGGCGTTGCTGGCTGTTTCTTTGCTGGGGTTTAGCGTTTGAAGACTTTCCATGGCCTTAAGGCCAAAGGGAGTTGCTGCATTGTCCAACCCGAGTAAATTGGCGGAAAAATTCATCATCATGTGCCCGTAGGCAGGGTGTTTGGGCGGAATTTCGGGAAACAGTTTGCTGAAAAAAGGTGCAACAAGTTTAGAAAGAAAGCGAATGGCCCCTGCCTTCTCCCCTATGTTCATGAAGCCAAGGAACAATGTCATGATACCAATCAGCTTAAACGAAAGATCAACGCTATCATTGGCTGACTTGAAAATACCTTCAGTAACGGCTTTGAAAATCAGGGGATCGCCTGTAATTATCCACTTAGCAAGTGCAATGGCAAAAGCAATGATGAAAAAAAAGAACCAGATGTAATTTAATGCCATTGGTGGATGATTGCTTTGAATGTTATTCCAACAAAGGATGCCCTTATCACATCATTCGCACTATCTTTGCCACGCAAAATCAATACTATGGCATTACAGGCTGGCATTGTCGGATTACCAAATGTAGGAAAATCAACCCTATTTAATGCACTTAGCAGTGCAAAAGCACAGGCAGCAAATTTTCCGTTCTGCACCATTGAACCCAATATCGGAGTCATTACTGTTCCCGATGACAGGCTTATTGAACTTGAAAAGATCGTAAAACCGCAGAAGGTAGTGCCAACCAACGTAGAAATTGTTGATATCGCCGGCTTGGTCAAAGGTGCCAGCAAGGGCGAAGGGCTGGGAAACCAGTTCCTTGGCAATATCAGGGCAACAGATGCCATTATTCATGTACTCAGGTGCTTTGAGGATGACAATGTCATTCATGTGGATGGCAACGTAAATCCGGTTAGAGACAAGGAGGTGATTGATACAGAACTACAATTGAAAGACCTTGAAAGTGTCGAGAAAAAATTATCCAAATCTGAAAAACTGTCCAAAAGCAGTGATAGGGAAATATTGAGGGGTATTGAGGTGTTGAGGGCGCTTAAAGATCATCTTGACCAGGGAAAAAATGCCCGTGCTTTTGAGATCAGTGAAGATGAAAAAGAGAAATACATCAATGATATGTTTTTGCTGACCATTAAACCGGTCGTTTATGTATGCAATGTTGATGAGAAAAGTGTTGTGAGCGGTAACATGTATACTGAACAGGTCAAAGAAGCTATCAAACTGGAACATGCTGAAATTCTTTTTGTCAGTGCAGCCATTGAAAGTGAGATAGCTGTGATGGAAAGCTATGACGACAGGTTGATGTTCCTGACCGATCTCGGGCTTTCTGAAAGCGGTGTGGTTAGGCTGATCCGTTCAACCTATACATTGCTCAACCTCGCAACCTATTTTACAGCTGGTGTACAGGAAGTACGTGCTTGGACAATTACCAAAGGAATGCTTGCACCTCAGGCTGCAGGTGTTATTCATACAGATTTTGAAAAAGGTTTTATCAGGGCTGAGGTAATTGGGTATTCAGACTTCACCACCCTTGGGTCAGAAGCTGCCTGCAAAGAAGCCGGTAAAATGGCTGTACAGGGTAAAGATTATATAGTACAGGATGGAGACATTATGCATTTTAGGTTCAACGTTTAACGAGTAGGATTTAAAGATTTTATTGATCTACATAAAAAAAGACCGGCTCATGTGAGACCGGTCTTTTTATTATTGCTACTGAAGTTTATTGTGGCATGAGCACCTGGTCAATTTTGTGGTATACACCATTGATGGCATGTCTGTCAACTGCAGTAATTCTTGAATAGCGTGGGTTTCTAGCACCTCTTACACCCTGGGTTGCATCAACAGTCAACAATGGAGCTGTAGGCAAAGAAGCAGACAGAAGCGTTGGTACAGGTGTAGCAGCAGTTGGGAGATTGGGAGAAAAAGCGCGTCCCACCAACACATGGTAGGCAACAATTGCTTGAACCTGGGCTACAGGTAACAATCCAAACGATGCAGGCGAAGCAGGCAACCTAAGTGAAGTGAACAATGCATTGAAAGCAGTATTGGTAGGAGCCATTACCGTCAAATTGGCCACTGGGTTGGCGAGAAAATCCTGAAAGCGTGAGCCTGCAGGAGTAGCGGCATCAGCCCTAAGAATGGCAGCAACAAGATAGGACATATCCGCTTCCCTAGAAATGGTATCCAACAAAACCCTTGATGGAGGTGCAAGAACTGCAGCTGTTACATGAATGGAACCGTTGGCAGCATCAACATCTGGGGTAACCACCGGTATATTGTTAACCCAAACCCTGTCTCCCCTTCTTGAAGGAAAATTGCTGAACCGCACCAATGGATTGGTGTTCGGTGCAGGAATAATGAACGATGTTGGCATCTGTACATTCGGGAAACTGGTGGGTACTGCAGAAGACATGAGCTTGCGACCCGGAACAACATGGTACTGAACAATGCTTGCAACCGATGCAGCTGGAAGTGCATTGATAGCAGCCAATGGGATACCAGACGCGATGAATGCAGCATCACTGGGAGCAAAAACAGTGAATACATTGCTTTTGCTAGAAACAGCATCCATCATACCCGCTTTTGTAACTGCAGCCCTCAGGATTGTAAAATTAGGATTGGTAGTAAGAATGTCTCCAATCGTGCTGCCAGCAGATGTTGGAACAATGGGCATAGCGGCTGGAACATCCTTGTTACAAGAAGTTGATACCACCACGACCAGTATGATCAGTGGAAGAATGAACTTGAAAGAATTGTATATTTTTTTCATGATATTTTTTTTATTTCAATGATTTGTGCTGACAATTAAAATATGTTATAACCAAAAGATACATAGTACAAGCCACCGATAGAAGGATTGGCCAATGCAGTAATATAGTATTGGTTCAACAAATTGTTCGCACCCAATTTCAAGACAGAATTTACGGCAGGCAACCTGTAGCTGATCTGTGCATCAAGAACCTGGTAAGATGGAACATCTCCATTGGCAAGATCACTTTCGTAATAAAACGAAGATTGGAAGCGGTAAACGAAATTGAATCCAAGGCGTTTGCTTTTTCCGAAACCAGTGTTACCGAATGTTGCATTTGCTCTGTACTTTGGTGCATTGAAATAAGTGATATAGCCATTGGGAACTTCACCCAATCTATCAGAGGAGAAGTTCGTATTCAGGTAAAAACCTTTTTTGAATTTATACTCCAATGAAAGACCAAATCCTGAAGTTTTTACAGGGGTTGGTGAATTGATGGGGAAAGAAATGATTCTTCTTGTAGCCGCATTGATTACATCTGCAGGACTTGGGGTACTCCTGATGGATTGTGCTACAATTACACGGGTGATGAAATCCTGGTAATTTCCAATGTATCCATAGACATCTACCAACAACCTTGAATTGGCAAGCAATCCACGGTAACCTAATTCAAAAGAGGTTACAGCTTCAGGATTGAATTCTGGAAGGTCCTGTACTTTCAGCTGTCCGGCTCCAAGCGCAGCTACTGAGTAAACTGGATTGGTTGTTACCTTATAAAAATCTTTCATCGCAGGTACACCACCAGAGAGGATTGCTCCACCCACAGCAAGGTTGATGTACTGCTGTTGTGTTGAAGGGAATCTATAGGCAGTTTGATAGGATAACCTCAAATGATTGTCTTTTGCCACTTTAAAGAGCATGGTAGCCCTTGGCGTGAAACGACCTTTGAAGTTTTCATTTTTATCAAATCGACCAGAAACAGTAAACTTGATCAGGTCTTTGGCAAAACCTTTGGCAAGCTGAACGTATGCACCGTATTCGTTGATTGGAATTTTGTTAGCAGAGTCAGCAAACAAAGTACCTTCTGAATTCAATAAAAATCTCCTGAAATTACCGCCAACGAGTACTTCGGCAAATTTGCCTGTCAACTCGCTGAGGTTGTACTGGCCTTCAACTGCATACAAATTGGTTCTATCGATAAGCCGACCACCACCTTTAGAGATAGGATTTATTCGAATAGCATCATAGAGAGACTGAAACCTTGCACTTCCTGCAACAGGTCTTCCCACATCGGCCAAAGAACGTGCCACGTTGTGGGCGTCCATATGAGACATCCCATTCAACTTTGCACCAAGGAAAGCCTGACCATACTCAGTAAACCATTGCTGTGAACCTTTCCAAGCTTCATTAAAGAGGCGCGTAGTAACAGTAGTATTATATGCTTGACCAGCATTTTCTTGGGTGGTATATGCCCTTAACATCCAGTTCTTGTGCTTGAATTCAAGTTTATACTGACCCAATTTCAGGTCTAGAATAGAATATCTCTCACTTCCTGTATAGACAGTATTACCAGTACCCCAATTGGCAGAGAGGATTGCTTCAATGGAATTGGTAAGCTTATAGTTCAAAGAACCACCCAATTTGAAATTGATAGTATTAGGATTGGTAACTTCTTTTTCAGAGTATCCCGTTCTTGAAACCAGGTTTGGAGAACCTGTTAATGTAGAGATATAGGGGGCCAAAAATGGAGCCTGACCAGCAATACCATTGAGTATCAGGTTCAAATCCAAGTTTGTTTCATCACCGTAAAAGTTCAAACCATCATAATTGGGGTCAGTATTGCGTGTACCAGGATTAATGGTATTGAAATTGGCACCTGGAGCCCTGTTGATGTTTCTGCTGTCTGCAGCCAACCAGTCTTTCGCCTGAATGATACCAGCAGTGAATTTGTACGCAAACCTGTCAGAAACTTTTTTGGCATACCGTACATCCCAGTTGTAATAAGGTGCTGGATCACGGTATTTACCATCTGTATGCATTACACCATTTTTCATTTGGAATGAAAGACCTTGGTATTTGAAAGGATCTTTGCTGTTGATCAACAAAGTACCATTCATACCACCTGGTCCATAGAGTGCAGATGAGGCACCTTGCAAAAGTTCCATGCTTTCAACATCAAGTTCGTTGAGTGCGGCTATGCTTCCCACAGAAAAGTTCAAACCAGGTGCTTGATTGTCCATTCCGTCTACAATCTGGGTAAATCTTGTGTTACCACTACCAGCAAAACCCCTGGTGGTAACTGTTTTGAAGGTTAAGCTTGATGCCACCATGTCAACACCTTTCAGGTTGGTTGCCATGTCAAAATAATCAGCCGAAGGTGAATTCCTTATGGACGCAAGGCTCACGCGTTCAATAGAAACAGGCGATTCAAGGATTTTAGTTGGCGTTCTGGTGGCAGAAACAACCACCTCTTCTCCGAGTGTCGAAGATGGATTTAATGCAACGGATTTCATTTCACCGGCTGCAGCAACACTCACTTCAGTGATGCCGAAACCAATGGAAGAAAAAAGAACGGTAACAGGAAATTTGGTTTTTGAGGGTAAGCTGAGCCTGAAATTACCCTTGTTGTCGGTAAACGTTCCATTGGAATTTCCCTTTAAGGTAACAGAAACTGAACCCAAGGATTCACCTCCAGAAGCGCTCTTCACATTTCCGGTAATATAAACATTTTGCGCGTTAACAATAGCCGGCAGCATCATCAATAGCAAGGCTGCAAAGCAAGCTAATCTTTTCATAAGCAGTAGTTTTGATCAAATTTGGAGCCAAAATAGGCATTGTTAATATCATTAACAAATTTTGAAACAACTAAAAAAGCCTAATGTTCATACTGTTTAAAGTTGGAAGTCTCAGTCACTGAATCTAATTTAGTGCCATGAACCAATTTAACTTTCCATCTCAAACAGCTTTTTATTCTGGAAAAGTGAGGGATGTATACACCATTCGTGATCAATATTTGGTAATGGTGGCCAGCAACAGGATATCTGCTTTTGATGTGATTTTACCAAGACCTATCCCTTATAAAGGACAGGTTTTGAACCAGATAGCGGCATATATGTTAAGCAATACCAAAGATATATGCTCCAATTGGCTCGTGGATGTACCAGCCCCCATCGTATCCATTGGTCATTTATGCACCCCATTTAAAATAGAAATGGTGGTCAGGGGTAACTTGGTTGGTCATGCCTGGCGAACATACCAAACAGGCAGGATATTATGTGGACAAGTCATGCCAGATGGCCTCAAGGAAAATGATTTTTTCCCAGTCCCTTTAATTACACCTTCAACAAAAGCGGCTGCAGGCCATGATGAGGACATCAGCGAAGCAGAAATTATTGCACAGGGGCTTGCCACAAAAGACGAATGGGAAGTACTCAAAAAATACACTTTCGCTTTATTTGAAAGAGGTAAGTCAATTGCTGAAAAACAAGGGCTCATCCTGGCTGATACCAAGTATGAATTTGGAAAACTTGACAATCAGATAGTGTTGATGGATGAAATACATACCCCCGATTCATCAAGGTATTTCTTTGCAGAAGGATTTGAAGAACGACAGTCCAAGGGAGAAAGACAGCTTCAATTGAGCAAAGAGTTTGTAAGAGAATGGTTAATGGCCAATGGTTTTATGGGGAAAGAAGGACAAACAGTTCCTGAAATGTCTGATGAATGGATTTCAATCATCTCAGGAAGGTATATTGAATTGTATGAAAAACTGATTGGTGAGCCCTTCTCTCCTGCTGAGATCTCTGATCAGGAAACATATGACAAAGTTGTCGCTTCATTGCATGCGCTGCCTTAGGATGATTTATTTTCTTTGGTAAGGGAGTTCATCCGCTGTTTGGACTTGTTGAATATATTTCTTCCTTTGTCCATCCCTTTTCTGGCTTCCTTCTGTTCTGGTTCAGGCAACTTGATGATTTCAAGGCAATCTGCGCTACAACATCCACTGAGGGCATCTTTGCATGCTTCACATTGTATAAAGAGCAAATGACAGCTGCTGTTATTGCAATTCACATGTTCATCGCAGGGGTTACCACAAATATGACAATGGGAGATGATATCTGCGGTGATGCGTTCACCCAGCCGCTCATCGAAAACAAAATTTTTTCCTATGAAATTATTTTCCAGTCCATGCTCACGGACCTGGTTGATATAGTTGATAATCCCTCCTTCTAGGTGAAAAACATTCTTAAACCCTTTGTGAAGCATCCATGCACTGGCTTTTTCACATCGAATTCCTCCGGTACAATACATGATTATTGTACGGTCTTTCTCGGTCTCAAACATGTCAGAGGCCATGGGCAACTGCTCCCTGAATGTATCACTGGGTATTTCGATCGCATCCTTGAACCTTCCCACTTCAAATTCGTAATGATTGCGCATGTCAATCACCATTGTGCCAGGGTCTTTTACCATAGCATTGAAGGACTGAGCGTCTACATAGCGTCCTTTATTGCCCATTGAAAAAGCTGGGTCATCAATACCATCAGCCACAATTTTCTTTCGCACTTTGATATCAAGCACATAAAAAGCATTGCCTTTTTCTTCAACTGCCTTGTTCAACCGCAGACCATCCAAGGCGGGAAAACTGTATAGGAATGACTTCAGGTCTTCAAAATGAGCTATAGGACAATTGATTTGTGCGTTGATGCCTTCCTCTGCAATATAAATGCGTCCAAAAACACCCAGTTGATTGAGTTGGCGATACCATTCATCTCTCATTGTTGCAGGATCTGGAATAGAAAAATAGCAATAAAAAGAAACTGTGTTCTTGGGTCTAGGGTCATTTTTCGCCCTTTCCTTCAAGACCTGTCTTGAAACCCTGTTGTGAAGTGTAGCCATAAATGATTTTAATTCCTTAGGTGTTGGAAATTCGGTTGCAGGCCGAACAAAATCCGAAACGGGTTAAAAATACGAAAAGGTTTGATACCTTGATCAGTTATCTGTGAATAACGAATTGAACCCACGAATACCAAGCCTAAATCCATGTGTTGAGCCCAAGGATTGTCCATGTCCTCTGATGTAATCAATCCGAAGCACCTTGATGATATTGTCAATGCCCAAAAATAACTCCTGGTAACTCCTGTCTTTCAACAAGATCATATTGGCACCTGTAACAAGACGCAAATTGAGTTTTTTGATGAGGGGAATCTTGTTGGTGAGTAATCCATTGAGCTTGTATTCTGCATGCAATGTTCCATAGAATCTTTCTTTGTTGGAAAAGGCATAGAATGGTGCTACTTGAAAACTTTCCACGTAGGGAGTAGCTTTTCCAGTCAGATTACCGATAAAATGATTGTAATCAGGCAACTCAACACGCGCTGCATGGAGAAAGCCACCTGACTGAATTTTATATTTGAATTCCCCACCAATCTTGAAATTGATATCCCCAACCACGGAAAACCTCCATTTTCCAAACCTTGAATCATTGTCAAACAAACCGTTGATTGTCCTGGAATATTGAAAAGTGAAAACAGGTGATCTTGAAAAAGTATTGACCTGGCCATCAGGCAGTTCTACATACCGGGCACCCGGCCTGAACCGGAACCTGATGGAAGCTACGAGAGATTGATGTGCAACCATTGGCCCCGTTCCTGCTTCGATCGGGTAATTAGGGGTCAGGTTTTTAAATTTTCCTCTGTTACCCCCAATTTGCAATGTATCGACATTGACCATCGGGTTGCGGTTTTGATATTGGATGTTTGCATCCATGTCTATTCCATGGCCCAAAGCTTTAAAATAACCTGCTTGCATAAAATTAGCCTGGTATATTTTCATGTAATTGGCTCCATCAAACAGTGTTGATACCGTATTCATGATTTGGGGAATAGGATTGGCATTGTTGAACTGAAATACCTTTTTGCCCATTGAAAAGAAAACCCGGTTTACAAATTTTTTACCGTACCTGAAGGAGCTGGAGAAATAAGCATTGAGTTGATGGTTTGAGGTACCATACCGCAATACAGGAGTGACCGACAATTGACGTCTTCCTTTCAATCCTTTTTCAAAAGAAGCATAACCTTGCAAAACCCACCCTTCGACGGTATTAAAACTTAGCGATTTGAGCAAGGGGTCAAAAGACAAGGATGATTGTTTGTTTCTGTTGATGAAACGCGGGCCATTGATCAAAATGCCCAAACCAGTGATGCGGTTCTGAATTTTATCCAGTGAGTCAAGGTACCGGGGATCTTCTCTCCTCTTTTCGAGTGAATCCTTTTTTTTGAAATCTTCGATTTCCTCTTTCACCAAAGGGATTGGCCTTGAAGCATCCCAAAAAGAGGAAGACCGCTTATTCGACAATGAGTCAAATTTCAACACTGTTCTTCCAAATTGTTTTTTGTCAAACACTGGATCAACATCATATCTCGAATAAATGGTTGAGAAATATCCTGATGCAGCAAAACCCAGAAAGTTTACTTCGGGGAAAATGGTTTGCGTAGATATCATCCATGTATTTCGATTGATAGGGTTATACTGTTGTTCAATGCGAATCTTGTCAGCAAATTCCAACTGAGATTCCTTATCAATGGAAAGGTTAACTGAATGTATGTTCCAGCTGTTCTCAATGATCTGGATGTAACCCGAAAACAGTGGTTCCCATTTCCGTTTGGGAATGACCTGGATCTTATTCACCTGGTAACCATTTTCAAAAAAAACACCCAGGTATTTATACCGATAGTAAGCAATTGCACCCTCTGCAATGGGTGAAATAAACCCCCTGGGATTGAAAGTTTTGGGCAAGGACACAATGTTGTCATAAAAGGAAATCAAAATGGGATTAGCCAGTCCCAAGCCATTGGTCTGACCACTTACCCTTGTTGACTTGACCACTACCCTTACATCATCAGGTTGCCTGAATGCGATATCAGATATGGATTCTGAAAGGAAAATAATTTTATTTTTTGAACTGTCTCCATCTTCAAAATCAACGGGTTGACCCATAAAATTATCTGGAAAATTGACCGTTCTTATAAGCCCTTTTAAATACGCCTCACAGGTATACTCACCAACCTGTGTTTGATAAAACTTGCGTTGCTTGATTGCATTGCGGATGATTTCATAGGCTGGATCTTCTCCTCCTGCCTTAACCTTTACCTCAGCAAGGGTAAGTGTTGTATTTTTCATGGTAAAAGTCAAGCGCATTTCATTTCCATCAACCAATGTATCAATCGCAATGGTTTCATAACCAACATGCTGAACCACAAAATGATATTTCCCTTTTGGCAACGATATGAAGAACTTGCCTTGATCATTGGTCAACACTGTTTGTTTGCTCTCTTTTACGGTGATAGAACAAAAGCCTATAGGATTCTTTGACTGATCGATAACAAACCCATTGATTGTTGTAGCATGGGTATTGATACAATAAATCAATAATGATATCAATGCCATCAAATATTTGCTGTTCCTCATTCAGGTTATGCTTGTCGGGTTCTATTTTTTGATAAGATTGAGCAGGGATCGGGCAGTACTCGCGGACAATCCAGCTGTTAATCCCCCAATCAGTGCCGTCATGAGGATGATAAGGTAGGGTGAGCTATTCTTGATCACCAACATGGATATGCGTTTTGCGAGAATGTGATCATTGGAAACACTGATGAAAAGTGCTATCAATCCCCAAAGCAAGAATACGCCGGTAAACGCTGCCAGAAAAGATAATCCCCAATGTTGAGGAATCAAAAAGCCGGTGAGCATGCCCGCAATAACAATGGTCCACCAGGGAAAGTAAAGGCCAAATCCAAAAGCCAACGCAGCTGTAATGATTGCAGATACAATAAATTTCATGGTGTAATATTGTTTATTTGGATGCGAAACTCATTTTCCACTTGCATGTTGCCCCATCTTCTGCTGCCTCCATGAACCAAAGCTTATAATAAGCTCCCTTTGCCCATTGAGCAATGAAATTATCATAGAATTTACTGCCCGGATTGCCACTTTGTCCTCCTGGATATACACCGTATGCATTCGTAGGACTTGTCATTTCCACCACCATGCGCCAACTTGGGCCATGGTCATGTTGTGTAGCATTGATGATGCCATTGCCACCTCCATTCATCAAACCTTCTCTGGCAAAAGCCATGGCATTGGTCTTCAGCAAATGATAAACAGTGGTATTTTTGTACTGGCCCCATTCAAGCTTGTTTTCTTTTTCTAGTGATGCCAACATTTTAGATGCTTTTTGTAGTGCAACAGTGACCATTTGGTAAAGGTCTTCTTTATTGGGTGTATTGTTATTATCAATGAATTTGAAACTGCTGTCCCTTTCCAGCGCTTCCAGCAAAACAAATTTTTCTGGTTTGGCAATCGGCATTTTATCCTGAACAAGGTCATCATTGAAAACTTCAGCATGCAGCGAGTCCCACCATGCGGTGAAACATGTTGGAGCCTTTTCTGTTGCATCATTCATCAGGTTCCATGATGTAACCAATGAGAGGTATTTTTTTTCATCAACAGATAGCTGCTCTTTGATGGTATATCTGAGCAGAATGGGTCGAGCATCTTCAGCAAAAACATTATAGTTGTTGTTTTGAAGCAATTGCATATCCTTGGCTGTGATGTTGTTCATAGCAGCCAGCTTCCTGTTGATGGTAATGGCACGGTATACTTCATAGCTTCCTGGCATGAAGTATGGATAACTGGCATCAGCAGCCCTTTGGTTTGCACTGCTGAGGTACCCTTCAACAGGGTTAAAGCCATGAGGATTTTCTTCATGGGGAATATATCCCTTCCACATATAACTGCTATCGGTTCCCGGCATGACAAAAAGACCCTGGTCATTCCATCGCAACGGAAAATTGCCTTGCTGCCAAAGGGCGATGTCTCCTGACTTGGAAGCAAAAATCATGTTCTGACCAGGCACATTGAAATGACCTATAGCTTCCAAATAATCGGTGTAATTGTTTGCGCGGTTGAGCAATAACCACATTTTAAGGATATTGGACGTATCATGGGCAACCCATTTGAGGGAATATGCTTTTTCTGCTGTAAGATCTGTTTTGAAACTTTTATCGTACATAACTGGGCCGAATACGGTATAAGCAACAGTGTCCTCTACTGTTTTAGCATTTTTGATGTAAATCTGTTCTAACCTCCGGGATGTTGGATTCCAGGAGCTATCAAACCAGTACTCTTTTTTGTCTGTGTCACGGAATTGAATTTCATAGTAGTCTTTAACATCTCGACCGGCATTGGTAAATCCAAAGGATATACTATCATTGAAACCAATGACAACGCCCGGCAGGCCAGGAAAAGAAACACCATAAGCATTGAAAGATGGTGTTTTTAACTGTATTTCAAACCAAATGGAGGGTAAAGTAAGTCCCAGGTGTGGATCATTGCTGAGGATAGGCTTACCACTTTGCGTCTTGTTTCCGGATACTGCCCAACTGTTGCTGCCATTGGATGGATTGGGCTTGAAGTCTTCCACAAACTGGATGGTATCTGTTCTTTTGAAATATAAAGAATCCGCAGAAGCCGGAGGATTGAGCACTGCAAGGGGCTTGTTGTAAACAGTACCTTTTGCAATAACCGGATACAGTGAGTCAGGAAGACTTGGATACAGGATCCTGAAGTTTTCTTCACCGAGCAACTTCAGTGCATTGGTGAACTCGAAATCCCGGTCATAACCGGCAAGCGTTTGGGTCATTTGCTTGGTGAAAAGAGCTGATTTCAGGTTTGTCCATTTTTCGGGCTGGTAACCCAAAAGTTTGTATTCAATCGGCAACTCACCGGTTTTGAGTGAACTGATGTAGGAATTGACACCGGCAGTATAGGCATCAATGGCCGATATGGTTTGCGGATCGTTTTCCATGGATGCCAATGCGTTTTCGGCTGCATAAACAATGCCCATCCTGCGTTGATTGCGATCAAAATGAATGGCTTTTTCACCAACAATTTCACTGACCCTTCCTGCTGCGGCATGGGTTTGGAATTCCATCTGCCAGAGCCTGAATTTTGCATGCAAATAGCCTTGCACGAAATAGGCATCATTTTCTTGCTCTGCAAAAACATGTGGTACCAAACGATCATCCAGGAAAACATCGACCTTGCCTTTAAGCGAATCAAAACGAAGTGATGCATTAAAATCTGCATCTACAGGTTCTGCATTCTGCCAGACACCTTCCTGAACACTCAAAAAACTTCCGAGCGGCAAGGGAAGCACTGATCGCGTGCCGAGTACGTACACAAGTGCAGTATTCATCAAGAGGGAAACAAGAAAAATAAAATATTTCATGGCTGTAAATCTGCAATAAAGTTAGTTACTATTCAACTGAAATGGCTGATTTCCTTGCTGAGGTCAATGGACGGAAACCTTTCAGCAAGGGACTGGGTAATCTCCTTATACTTATTCTTGAATTTCATGTGTTCGGTCGAATCCGGGTGAAGTGGTTTGTGATGAAAGGCCATGTTCAGCTGGTCTAATTCTTTCATCACCTCTCTTGATCTTCCATTGATAGCGGCTGTACAAAACTTTTTCCAAACATAGCGAGTAGCCTGATAATTGGGATGGACCATGTCTTCAGCATAAAAACGATAATCCCGAAGGTCATCTATAACCAGTTCGTAGGAGGGGAAATAATTAATATAATCCTGATGGCTGGTTAATTTGTTTACAGCATGAATAAGAACAGACTTGCTGCGGTTGTTTTCAACAAAACCATCCCTCAGGTGCCGGACCGGGCTTATGGTGAATATGATATTGAGATTGTGGTTAAACTGTTTGAGTGCTGCAATGGTCTTGGTATATGTTGAGATGATCTCTTCGGGATCCAGCATCCTTTTTGTAAAATAAGAGGCTGGCATTTTATGACAATTGGCTACTATCTGTCCACCTTCTAATTCATATACATACGCTGAGCCAAGGGTAATAATCAACCATTGTGCATGTTTTAAAAAGGAATGTGCAGAACTGATTGCTTCATTCATGCGCACTAAACTCTCTTCCTGGCTGGTGCAGCTGAGGTTTGAATGAAAGTCCCAATGATTCCAGAGTCCATTTTTTTCGAACAACTCAACCGAGGATACATGTTTGTTTTGAACATACCTGCTCAGGGTATTCGCAATACTATCAGGATTGAAAAGGACACCATTGGGATTTTGTACAACACAAAATTTTGATGCAACAAGATAATTGAACACATGATCGGTAAAACATGAACCAACAAGCATGATTGTATCGCTCAGGTCTATTTTCTTGCTCAAAGAAGGTGGATCAAATTCCAGGCGGAAATCCATTTTGAGTATAATTTAGGATGAAAAACCCATGCGTTGTTTGCTGGCTTCAAATAAAATTATGCCTGTGGCAATACCGACATTGAATGAATCAAAGCTGCCTTGCATGGGAATGGTAAACTGAATGTCTGCCGCTTTTGTGATAAATGGCTGTATGCCCTTGTCTTCACTGCCCATTACAATACAAGCAGGCTGTTTGAAATCAGCATTGAAAACCTTGAGATCTGATTTCATTTCTGCGGTAAAAACCTTGATATCATTCAAATGCAAAGTGTCAACCGCTTTGAGCAGACTGTTTACGCGACATACCAGTATACGCTGCAGTGCGCCCGCTGATGATTTCATCGCTTCCTCATTGATGGCACCAATTCCTTTGTCTGGAATAATCATGATCTGAGCACCACAACACAATGCTGTCCTTGCTATCGCCCCAATATTGCGTACATCAGTGATGCCATCAAGCATTACAAACAGGGGTACTTCTCCCCTTTGAAGAACATTGTCAATTGATTCCTGCAAATCATGAAATGATATGATGCTGTTGACGCCAATTACACCTTGGTGGTTGGCCCTGGTCATGGAATGCAATTTTTCAATGGGGACTGCGTTGATGGGTATTTGGAGTTTTTGTGCCAATTGTTTGATTTCATCAATACCTTCCCCACCTATATTTTTTTGCAAGAAAATCCTTTCAAGCTGAGCCCCATCTCGTAAAGATTCCAACACAGGCTGGCGGCCAATGATATTGGAATTGGATTTGTTTGTTTCATTTCTCATTTTCTAACAATTTAATCTTCATTTTGAAAAGAGCAGCAACGGTTATGGAATCGGTGATTTTACCATCAAGCACCATTTGGTATGCTTCATTCAGGTGAATTTTTGAAACACTCAATTCCTCTGTTTCCTCTGGATCTGATTCGCCCTGTTGCAAGTCAGTTGCAAGATAAACAATTGCCCTCTCATCAGTTACGGAGTTAGACAGATCCATTTCAAACAATTTCTCCCAGGTCTTTGCCTGAAGGCCAGTTTCTTCTTTTAACTCCCGCTTGGCAGACTCCAAAGGATCTATGCCCAACGGGCCACCACCTTCAGGAATCTCAAGGCTGTAATGGCCATTTACATACCTGTACTGCCCAACCATATATATGTTACCCGCTTGATCCATGGGGATAATACCAATCGCAAGGTTCTTGAAATGTACAACACCATAAATACCCTTGTTACCGCCAGGATTGATTACCTGGTCTTCTGTAACAGAAATCCATGGATTGTCATAATGTTGCGTGGTGCCTAGTTTGATCCAGTTGTTTTCCATGGGTGTTGTTAATGAATAAACCCTCCATGAAGGAGGGTTTACAGAATAAAATAAAGGTCAATTATTTGATTTTAAATGCTGACTTTACCTTGGTTACAAAATCAAGTTTTTCCCAGGTAAACAATTCAACTTCTACGGTTTTGGTTCCACCACCTGGTTGTGCGAATGTTTTCTTTACCATTTCGTTCTTTCTTCCCATGTGTCCATAAGCAGCAGTTTCCTGGTAAATGGGATTTCTCAGCTTCAACCTTGTTTCAATGGCATAAGGTCGCATGTCAAACAAAGCCTCTACTTTTTTAGCAATCTGGCCATCCGTCAAATTAACTTTTGAGGTTCCGTAGGTATCTACAAAAATACCCATTGGTTTAGCAACACCAATGGCATAGGAAACCTGAACAAGCATTTCATCAGCAACTCCAGCAGCAACCATGTTCTTAGCGATATGGCGTGCAGCATAAGCGGCACTCCTGTCCACTTTGGAAGGATCTTTACCGCTGAAAGCACCTCCACCATGGGCACCTTTTCCGCCATAGGTATCAACGATGATTTTTCTACCCGTTAGGCCTGTATCACCGTGTGGTCCACCAATAACGAATTTCCCAGTAGGATTGATATGGTAGGTAATGTTATTGAAAAGTTTCTGAACGTCTTTTTTGCATTTTGCCTTCACACGGGGAATGACAATGTTGATGACATCATGTTTGATGGTATCCAACATTTTCTTGTCGCTTGTAGAGAAGTCATCGTGTTGGGTAGATACAACAATGGCATCAATCCTGAGTGGTTTGTCATTGTCATCATATTCAATGGTAACCTGGCTTTTTGCATCGGGACGCAAATAAGGCATTTTGCTCCTCTTCTCCCTCCTGATATCTGCCAACTCAATGAGAATCTTGTGGGCAAGATCCAACGCCAAAGGCATAAGGTTTTCTGTTTCATTGGTTGCATATCCAAACATCATTCCCTGATCACCAGCGCCTTGGTCTTCTTTCTTTTTGCGTTCAACACCCCTGTTGATGTCTGCGGATTGTTCATGGATGGCAGAAAGAATACCGCAAGAATTGGCTTCGAACATGTATTCACTTTTTGTATATCCAATCTTGGCGATAACATCACGTGCAATTTTTTGTACATCAAGTGTACAATTGGCCTTAACTTCTCCCGCAAGGACCACCTGGCCTGTTGTTACCAATGTTTCACAAGCCACTTTGGCCATAGGGTCAAAAGCAAGGAAATTATCAATCAGGGCGTCTGAAATCTGGTCAGCTACTTTGTCAGGATGTCCTTCGGAAACGCTCTCTGATGTAAATAGATATGGCATATGAATGTTTTTGTTTTTGCAAATATAACGTGAAAATCAAAGTTTAGAATAAACAACCCTGAATTTCATTTTTTTTGAAGCATGGCTACCACCACCGAGCACGACATTTCCCCTGCAGAGATTGTTGAGTGCAAAGGTTATAAATAGATCTTCATAACGGAGGCTGTATGGTGCAGTCAACCTCAACTGAAAATTTGGGTTATTTCTGGTGATGATACCCTGTAAGTACCTGGTAAGGTTCATACTATAAGCAGATAAATATTGTCCGGAATTATCAGCGGTATACTTTCGTTGCCCACCAAAGAGGAAAGCTTCGAATTTACCATTGACAAATCCGTCAGACAAAAAAGGGTAATATTTTTTATTGGCAGAATCCAACATCTCAGCATAAAGGAATTCTGGGGTTTGAAATAAGTTGGGACGTCTTCCTGGTGTAGTAACTTCCTGCATAGAAAGTTCAGCAAGATGAACCATAACATTCCCTTTTTTTTGCTTGAATTCATCCAATCCAGGAATCCTGAGCATTGAATACGTCCCAGGGGCTGCCTGAAGATAAATAAGGCTATCGCCTCTTGGTTTTGTACCAAGATGACGCGTTGCTTCACTACCAGTATAGGATCTAACAATTTGATTGGCAGAAGCACCAGGAATACCATTGTTAAAAATGAAATTCTTGAACGTGGTATCAGCTTTACCCTCTTTTGTAAAGCGATAATATATACGCAGCTGGGTAGCCGTATCGCTCATCGCAAAACTCATGAGGGCATTGGCATTGCTTCCGCTGCTTTGAGGAACCAATGCAAACCCTTTGAGGAAATCACGGTAGAGAGAATCAGACTTATAAGGACTTCGACCGGTTGTGTCAAAAGAAAGAAGTGCCCTTGCAAAAGAATTATTGAGCCTGATGCGCAGCTGGTTGTTCAAGCTTTGCCTAAAGAGAAAAAGTGAATCATTCAAAGCAGAAGGTGCGAATGTTTTTGATCCAATCAGTTCGCCATATTGAACAGATTTGGTGGTAAGATATGCTGAATCTGATGCCAATTTTTCTGAAATGCGGTGGACATTTATGGTTTGGAGCGCATTGGTGTCTCCAAAAGTATTGGTCCATCTCAAGCAAAGAACAACAGAGTCGAGGTAAAGGCTATCTGACACATTCTCAAAATAAAGGGGGTAATTGGATGGTTTTAACTCCATGAAAATAGAAGCGGTAGTCTTCCCAAACTGGGGATCATTAGAAATGTGTCCAAGGATAAATTGGCCTGCGTTGCCATTGATATCTCTTCCCAAACGGGGAACGAGTGAATCTGGCGTTGTGTAAGTGGAAGCAATCACTTCAAAACTAGTGTCAAATGTAATGATATTGTCAATGGCTGGAAGCAATCCTGCGCCAATATCAGTACCCTTGATTTTGGTACAATTAGAATAAAAAGCGATTGAAAAAACAAAAACCAGGACTTTCAACAAACTTCGGTATCTCACTTAATATATTTTAACGTTTCCTGACTGATTAATTACTTATTTGCAAGGTCGCCATACAATTGTAAATACTCTGTTAAATCAGAGTCTTGGTTGTAGGGAATTACTTTCTTGCCTTTCACTTTGGAAAACTGGTCGATCAACATCTTTTCTACTTCCCCATCGCCAAAAGAAATGGCATCAGCATAGGTGGCAGCTCCATTGAATAAGGCTGTATTGTCAATGTTTTTATAGGCCTCCAAATCTTTTTCTTTGATGCCAACATTGATCATGCTTAATTTAAGGAAATCATCACCCAGTTTCTCAGAAAATGTATTTTGTCCAAGGGTGAACAAAACTTTGCTGTTGCTGAAAACCGGTTCTTTCTTGTAGGCTGTTTTTAAAAAAAGTGGAATAAGGCTGGTCATCCAGCCACTGCAATGGATAATATCCGGAGGCCAGCCAAATTTTTTAACTGTTTCAAGGGCTCCTTTGCAGAAAAAAATTGAACGAATCCCGTTATCATCGTACCATTTTTCATTTTCGTCCTGAAAAACAAATTTACGCTTGAACATATCCTCATTATCCAAAAAATAAACCTGGAGTCGGGCATTGGGAAGGGAAGCGACCTTGATTTGGAGTGGATAATCATCATTTTCAATAGAAATATTGATACCAGAGAGCCTAACCACCTCATGCAGACGATGTCTTCTTTCGTTGATTGTTCCAAATCTGGGCATGATGCACCTTACTTCATAGCCAGTATCGTTGGCTTTAATCGCAAGTTTATTTACGATCTCCGAGAACTCTGTGAGTTCAAGGTAAGGCGACATCTCGTTGGCTATAAAGAGAATTCTTTTTTTGCTTACCATTTGTTTGGATTAATGAAGCGGACGAAATTGCATGTAAAAATAAGAAATTTTATCGGATTTGCCTGCCAACAGCCATTTCAGGTCCTTTTAGGCTGAATCTGACAAAGATTTACATTTTCTCCAACCAAGCATTTGGTTAACTTTACGGTTCAATACAAATGGATGTTCATCAAAAGGATTAAAACGATATTGCAGTTCATTATTTTCCTTTCATTGGGCGTTTTCCTTGTTTGGTTCTCTACAAGATCATTTACTGAAAATGAAATCAATAAAGTCAAATCATTGGTTTTCAATGCTAAACCAAGTATTATTGCTCCTTGCATCATTATTATTATACTCAGTCACTATATAAGGGCCATCAGGTGGAAAATGTTGATAAAACCATTAGGAAAAAGCCCGGGAACCGTCAATGTTTTTCTTGCTGTACTCACAGGTTTTTTCTTTAATCTTCTGTTTCCTAGGTTGGGAGAAGTAATGAAATGCAGCTTACTGGGCAAATACGAAAAAATTCCGGTTGACAAACTGATCGGGACAATGGTTGCGGAAAGGGTTTTAGACCTAATTTGCCTGGCTTTAGTGATTCTGCTTGCCATTTCAACCCAAATTGACCTTGTTGGTGGCTATGCAAAAGAACTTTTTGACCAAATTCTGTTAAAAATCAATGCTTCTCCAACAGCCATTTTGTCGTTGATCATTCTATTATTATCCTTGGGTACTCTTGGTTACATGTTGTATATCAAGTTCCGCCATTCTTCTTTCCTGTTAAAAATAAAGAATTGGATAAAAGGAATTGTTGAGGGTCTGATCAGTGTCAGGAAGGTTGAAAACAAGTTCATGTTCATTGTATACACAATGGCCATTTGGTTTCTTTACCTCGCCAGCATCAGGGTTGGTTTTTATGCCATGCAAGACCTTGTTCAACTTGGATGGGTACCTTCGCTGTCCATCCTCACCTTTGGTAGTTTTGCCATGATTGCAACACAAGGAGGCATAGGCGCTTATCAATTTGCCGTTCAAAAGACAATGTTGCTGTATGGCGTAAAAGAAGTCTCAGGGCTTGCTTTTGGTTGGTTGCTCTGGTCAGTTCAAACAGTCATGCTTTTTATTACAGGACCTATTTCAATTGCATTGCTTTTCAGCCTCAACAAAAAATCTATTAAAACCAATTTAAACAATTAATCATCAATTATATATGAAAAATATCAAGCTCATCCCAGTTCTCTTCACATTCATCTGCAGTTACTCTTTTGTTGGGGCACAATCACTCAATGAAAAACCTGACTCCTATAAAAAAGGTTGGCATTTGGAAGACCATCAGTCAACTGGCATTTATGGCATTTCATTGGAAAGGGCCTACACTGAATTACTGGCCGGCAAGTCTCCCAAAAAGAAGGTCATTGTTGCCGTCATTGATTCAGGCATTGATACAGTGCATGAAGATTTGAAACCAATACTCTGGCAAAACAGAAAGGAAATCCCGGGCAATGGCATTGATGATGATAAAAACGGTTACATAGATGACATCCATGGGTGGAATTTTATTGGAGGCAAAGATGGAAGAAACGTTGGCAAAGACAGCTACGAAGCAGTTAGGGTATACTACAAGTTCAAGCCTGAATTTGGAAATGGGAATATAGATGCAAACAGCCTTTCAGGTGAGAAAAAAGTGCAATACCAATTGTTTAACAAAGCAAAAATCCAAATTGAAGCACAAGCAAAGGAAGCTGGTATGTATGTTATGATCCTCAAGGACTTGGTTGCAAAAATTCCGTCTGCAGACAGCATCCTAAAACAGTCTATGGGGAAGGAAAGTTATACAGGTGATCAACTGCAGGATTTCAAACCATCAGAGTCCTCAGTGATCAAAGCGAAATCTGTTTTATTGGGGTTTTTCCAGCAAACCAGGCAAATGGAAAACACCAATGTCAGTTTGATTGCTGATCTCATACAATTTTATGAAGGAGAAAAATCCAAAGTAGAAGCAGTTGAAAAAGAACCCACAAGGTATAGACAGGATGTTGTTCAAGACAATTATGATGACATCAATGACCGTTATTATGGCAACAATGATATTATGGGCATAGATGCTTCCCACGGCACCCATGTTGCAGGGATCATTGGCGCTTCAAGGCAAAATAACATTGGCATCAATGGTGTAGCCAACAATGTTGAGATCATGACCATACGGGCAGTTCCTGATGGTGATGAACACGACAAGGATATTGCCAATGCCATCCGCTATGCCGTAGACAATGGTGCCTGGGTGGTGAACATGAGTTTTGGAAAAAGCTTCTCCCCCGAGAAAAAATGGGTTGATGATGCCGTTAAATATGCTGAATCAAAAGGAGTCCTCTTGGTGCACGCAGCAGGAAATGATGCCAAGAACATTGATACGGAAGATAATTTTCCCTCTCGCAATTTTGAAAATGACACCCTCAAGGTTTTTACCAATTGGATAAATGTTGGGGCCAGTGGCGCAACAGAAACAGACTTGGCAGCTTCTTTTTCCAATTATGGAAAAAGGGAAGTCAATGTTTTTGCACCTGGAGTGAAGATTTATTCATCTATCCCCGGCGGAAACACCTATGGAGACAAGGATGGAACGAGCATGGCATCCCCAGTTGTTGCAGGTTTGGCATCCCTTATTCTCTCCTACTATCCTGATCTATCTGCGGCACAGGTGAAGCGAATTATGGAGCAATCTGCTATGAAACCTTCTAAAACCAGCTTCACAAAACCTGGAACAGAAGATGAAAAAACAAGTTTGGATCAGCTTTCAATTACAGGAGGAATTATCAATGCTTTAGACGCCCTCAAACTGGCTTCTACTACAACTGGGGAAAGAAAGTCAACCCAGGAGAAAACAGAAAAAACAACCAAGAAAACGAAAAAACAGTAAGATGTATCCAGCGAATTCTGCCATCAGGCACCCAGCTTTTTTCAACCGTTATGTTGAACAGGTTGGGCCAGGTAAAATCATTGATTTACTGGACAGGTCAGTCAACTTGCTTGAACAAGATCTACAAACCATCTCTAAAGCAGAAGGCACATTTTCCTATGCACCCGATAAATGGAGCATCAATACCCTGATACGGCATTGCATTGATGCAGAAATGATTTTTGCTTTCAGGGCACTTTCCATTGCCAGACAAGACCCTCATCCTATCAGAAGTTTTGAAGAAAACCAATATGCAATAGCATCAGAAAAAGCATATGATTTAGAAAAGCTTGTTCAGGAATTTGTGCATGTTAGGCGCGCTACTGCCCTGCTTTTCAAAGGATTTAATGAAGATTGGCTGAGCCGTTCGGGCATAACAGTCAATGGAGAGCAAGTGAGCCTGCTCTCCATTGGATATATTATTGTTGGACACTGGTTACACCACAAGAAAATACTGCACACAAGGTATGGTGTTGATCTCTGATAATTAATTTCCTTTAACCAGAACAACCTGTCTTATCATGTCAGAGATGATTTGACAGGTCTCATTGATGTAAATGTCTTTTGAAAGATTGCCAATCCACTGCTTGCGCCTTTCAAGTTTATCATTGTCAGCAGAAAGTTTTTTCTCGTCCAACTCCAGCATTTTCACTGCCATCACTTTGGTTGATTTGTTCATCTCTTCAATTTTTTTGAAAGATTCCCTTAGGCTTTTCTGTCCCTCACGGTATTTGTTCAATTGAAGTGAATACACCCGCTGGTTGGCGGTTTCCATGAGGCTGGAAGATTCCTTGATGGCATTAAAGGTTGGATTTGCAGCAACCCTAACAGCGCTGTTCTTTTTCACATAATCCATGTCATAGCCTGGAGAAACACGGGTATAAAATGCTCTTGGAATTTCATCCCAAGGCAATGCATCAGGATTGTCTTTTTCCCTGTATTTTAAGGTTTCATACTGGTCGGGAAGAATAATATTCGGTGTTACGCCTTTGAGCTGAGTTGATCCACCATTGATGCGGTAAAATTTCTGTAAGGTCAGTTTTATGGTACCAATATCAGTGGCCTCTTTGTTGAAAGGACCAGTGCTGGGTTCCAAACCAATATTCCTTTGAACAGTGCCTTTTCCATAGGTAGAAGTACTGCCAATGACAATCCCACGACCATAGTCCTGAATAGCAGCTGCAAAAATCTCAGAAGCTGAGGCAGAAAATTCATTAACCATCACAGCCAAAGGTCCGTCGTACAAAACAGACCGATCCCTGTCTCGGAGTACCTGAGGATTTCCCTCTCTGTCTTTAACCTGAACAATTGGCCCTTCTGGGATAAAGAAACCTACCATCTGCACAACGTCATACAAAGAACCTCCGCCATTGTTCCTGAGGTCCATGATGATGGCATCAACAGCTTGTTCCTTCAGTTTGATGATTTCCTTTGCAACATCCTGAGAACATTTTGGGCCATTGGGTCTTTCCCAATCTGCGTAAAACTCTGGAAGGAATATGTATCCGATCTTTTTTCCACCCTCATTGATCACAGCACTTTTGGCGTACGTTTCATCCAAAACCACTTCATCCCTTATCATGGAAACTATCTTTATCGTGCCATCTGCTTTTTTAATTGTCAACCTCACTTCAGTACCTTTTTTACCCCTGATCAGCTTTACAGCATCTTCGGTTTCAAAACCAGTGAGATCCGTGGGCTCTTCAGCTGCCTGACCAACTTTCAATACCTGATCTCCAACAACCAGTTGTTGAGACTTATAGGCTGGAAGCCCTGCCACGATGGTAGCAATCCTTATGGCACCACCCTCATCATTGCGCAATGATGCGCCAATACCATAAAACCTTCCACTCATTTGTTCGTCAAATGATCTTTTTTCCAATGGAGGAAAGAATGTGGTATGAGGATCCATGAAATTGGTAATGACGTTAACCAGCATATCAAATCTTTCATCTGGCTTGGTTTTGATAATGATCCGATCAAAATTTCTTGTCATCATCAGTTTCACTTTGGCCCTGGCATCCTTCTCTAGATCTGCATCTGTCTTGTATGCACTATCTCCCTTCTTCATTGTATTGCGTTGATCCATCAGATCAGACAGGCGTTCAAGGGTTAAGAATTTCAATCTTTTTCTCCATGCATCCTTTCTTGCGGCTTCATTCTTTGAATAATCAAGCTTCTCAGGTTCTAAAACAATGGATTCATCTGCTGTAAACTGAAAAGGATACATTAACAATTCAGGATAATAGGCGGCAACTTCTTTGGTGCGTTTTGCATACACCTGATCAACTGCATAAAAATATGCGATGGGTGCACCATGTAGTTCGTCATCAATGGAAGATTCAAACTTTTTTAGGTCCTTGAGGTCGGATTGCAGAAAAATATTTTTGTCCGGATCTAAGGCTTCCAGGTATTTTTTATGAATATTTTGAGAGAATACATCATCCACTTTCTTCGGACTGTAATGTGCAGCTTCCAACATATCTGCAACTTGCTCAAAAATCAGCTGGTACTTATCTGGAGGGTTACCAATCCCTGAGGAATTGTAGGTTAACAACAAACCGGCCAACACAAGAACAATCACAACTGGTAATGATTTTTTACTGAACATAAATTGTAAAAATTTAGATGACATATTCAAAATTAACCCTTTCATGAACTTACGGGTCGTTTTTGTGATGAATGGAGCCTAAAAGTTATGTTAAGAAAGCATAAAAGGCATAAAATGAAGAAAAAGAAAAAGGTATTCTTTCAATTGAAAGAATACCTTTTAGAGAGAGGGAGGATGATGGGTCTCGAACCCACGACCTTCTGAACCACAATCAGACGCTCTAACCGACTGAGCTACAACCTCCATAATAACGGAGTGCAAAATTAATGGAAATGTTTACTTTATCAAAATTGAATTTGACTTGGTTAAGATCAACTAACTTTGTAAAAATTTTTAGGATATGAATTATTGGCTCATTCTAATCCCTTTGATATCTGCCTTCATTGGTTGGTTTACCAATTGGATAGCCATAAAAATGCTATTTCACCCCAAAGAGCCCAAAAAAATTCTTTGGATTTCTTTTCATGGTATTTTCCCCAAAAGGCAACAACAATTTGCCGAAAAACTGGGTAAGCTTGTCAGTGAGGAGCTTTTATCCTTCAGAGAAATAGAGGAAAAAATCATCAACCCGGATAACCTTTCCAAAATGATGCCTCTTGTAGAAGGGAAAATCGACCTTTTTCTTCGTGAAAAGCTCAGCAGCGTTTTTCCCATGATTTCGATGTTTATTGGACAAAATACCATCAACCAATTAAAAATCGTCTTCATGCAAGAACTGGAATCCATGTTCCCTGAAATCATTGGGTCTTACATGAAAAATATTGAATCTCAGCTTGACCTTGAAAAAATGGTAACAGAAAAGGTTTCTGGATTCTCCAGTGATAAAATGGAATCCATACTCAATCAGATCATGTCCAAAGAATTCAGGTTTGTTGAAGTTATTGGCGGTGTTTTAGGCCTGATCATTGGAATTTTACAGGTTTTAATCACGGTAATGACATCCTGAACTTAATTCCTCCTTTTTTGTTTAACATTTACTTGAGTTTCAATCCGAAAGCTTAAAGGAACAAAAAGCATCCAATCCATTAAATCACAGCTTAATGTCAAAATTGTTTCTTGCCGTATTAACTTTTCTATCGATTAACACCTTTGCTCAATATCCTGGAGGTGGTAGACCATCCGGAGCCACTCAAAACATGAATATTGGTCGATTTTACGGCAAAATCATGGATACCAAAACCAATAAAGGGGTTGAAGCATCTTCAGTTCAACTTGTACAATCCGTTTTTGATAGCACAACCAAGGCAAAGAAAACCAAAATTATTGCTGGTCAGTTGACCAAGAGCAATGGAGACTTCAGCCTTGAAGGACTTCCTGTAAGGGGTCAATTTATCCTGAGGGTCACAGCCATTGGATACCTTGCACTGGAAAAACCAGTAAAGTTTGACCTCGGCCCCAACGGCAATGATTTTTCAAAGATCATGAGCAATGCAGACGTTGATCTTGGAAATATCAAGCTTGAAGTTGATGCAAAGCAACTAGAAGAAATCAAGGTTGTGGGTACCAAGCCCTTTATGCAAATGGGCGTAGACAGGAAGATTTTTAACGTTGAAAAGAACCTTGTTTCTACCGGACAAACGGCTTCAGAAATGATGAAAAATATTCCCGGTGTTGATGTTGATATTGATGGGAATGTCAGTTTGAGGAATGCCTCCCCTACCATTTTTGTAGACGGTAGGCCCACCAACCTTTCACTTGACCAAATCCCATCTGATGCCATTCAAAGTGTTGAACTCATTACCAATCCTTCTGCTAAATTCGATGCATCAGGTGGAATGTCTGGTATTATCAACATAGTGCTAAAGAAGAACAGGAAAGCAGGCTACAATGGTAATCTTCGTGCAGGGATTGACTCAAGGCTTATGCCCAACTTTGGCGGCGATATCAATATCAAGCAAGATAAGGTGAATGTATTTGCCAGCACTATGTACAACAAGAGAAAATCTATCGGTGAAGGAGAATCTATCAGGGAGGAATTCTTTGCTTACCCTTCCATACGCTATGACCAATCCAACAATCCCAAGAGCCTTGGATTTTTCAATTACAACAGGGCGGGTCTGGACTATTTTATCGATAACAGAAACACATTGACTTTTTCAGGAAGCCTGGTAATGGGTGAGTTTAACAA
Source organism: Chitinophagaceae bacterium (assembly GCA_947442625.1). Lineage (GTDB taxonomy): Bacteria > Bacteroidota > Bacteroidia > Chitinophagales > Chitinophagaceae > Pollutibacter. The sequence continues at coordinate 6,244 of CANEWJ010000009.1, read as the reverse complement.
TGAAGATAAACTGTCCATAAAAACAGATACGCTTTTTACCACTGGAACAAAATCGATTCTCTCCCAAAGGGCCACCAGCTCAGGCTATACCTTCAACAATTATGGTTCGGCCGTAGGGTTCAAACATCTTTTTAGCAAAAAAGGAATGGAATTGACCGCTGATCTAAACTACAACAAAAGCAGTAACGAGAGCAACGGTGGTTTTCAAACCCAGTATTTTGATCTGCAAAGCATTCCCAAAGGTGGCCTGATCAACCAAAAACAAAATGGTGTAGGAGGCAATACGCTTTACACTGTTCAAACTGATTTCACCAATCCGCTGGGTGAATCATCCAAAATGGAACTGGGTTTCAGGGCTGCCATTAGGGATTTTCAAAGTGAAAACCTCAATTACGTTTACAATATTGCCTTGAACCAGTACATCCCCATTACCTCTATCAATGCCAACTATAAATTCAATGACAAAGTATTTGCAGTCTATGGTACTTATGGAAATGTAATCGGCAAAAGAACCAACTATCAGCTTGGTTTGAGGGCTGAGAGCTCAAAGTATACAGGAACTTTGATTACAAATGGCAAGAGTTTTGGAAACAGCTATCCTTTGAGCCTCTTCCCCAGCCTCAATTTTACACACCAGATTAACCAAACCCAGGACCTGCAATTCAGTTATGCAAGAAAAATCAACAGGCCAAGTTTCTACCAGATACTGCCTTTTGTAGACTACACTGATTCACTGAATATCAGCAGGGGTAATCCTGACCTGATTCCGGAATTTACCAATTCAATTGAGTTGAACTATCAAAAAACATTCAAAGGCAACAACAGCTTGTTGATTTCTGCCTATTATAAACAAACCGATAACCTGATGACACGCTTTCAGGTAAAAGAGGCCAGCACAATGCCTGGCAAGGATATCCTTGTCAATACATACATCAACGCCAACAGCAGCCGTGCCTATGGCCTTGAAATGACTTCCAGGAATCCACTTACGAAGTGGCTTGAGTTAACCACCAACCTCAACTTCTTCAATTCCAGCATCAACAGCAATAATCTTCAGGTTGACCTCAACAATTCATTGTTCAGCTTATTTGGGAAAGCCAATGCCAACATCAAGCTTCCAGCGAATTTCACCCTTCAACTGGCCTATGATTTCAGGAGCAAGTCAATCCTCCCTCAAAACAACTACAGTGGAGGATCGAGTGGCGGTAGAAGCAGTGGTGGAAGCAGCATGGGTGGTGGAAACTGGGGTGGATTCCAGCAAACGTCTGCCCAGGGTTATGTGAAACCAAATTATGGATTTGAATTTGGACTCAGAAAGGATTTTCTGAAAGAAAAAAGAGGATCCCTGACACTGAGCATGAACGATATGTTCAAAACCAAAGTATATGGTTCTTACTCTGAATCACAGTATTTCACCCAAACCAATTCAAGAAGGCGTGACTGGCAGGTGTTCAGATTGAACTTCAGCTATCGTTTTGGAAAAGTGGATGCAACAATATTCAAAAGGAAGAATACAAAGAGTGGAATGGATGGCATGCAAGAGGGCATGCAAATGCAATAAAAACCTTAATGCAAAAGCCGCTTGACAACAAGCGGTTTTTTTTTATCTTCTTTTCCCCAATAGCATGGGGACAAATGAAAACTCATCAAATTTTTCTTCTTCAAAACTTCCATCGGCCAATTTGGTAATCCTGTGCATGCGCTGTATTTCCCCTTCATTCAAAGGTAAAACCATGCATCCCCCTACCTTAAGTTGGGCCAACAGCTTTTCAGGCACAAATGGTGCAGCAGCGGTTATCAACACCTTATCAAATGGAGCGAAAGTGGGCAGACCTTCAAAGCCATCACCATAAAACATCCTCAACGTATGGTATTTTTTGAGAAAATGAAATTCCTTGTTGGCATCAAAAAGTTTTTTCTGGCGTTCTATGGAAAAAACCTTTGCTTGTAATTCGCATAGGACAGTTGCCTGGTATGCACTTCCTGTGCCTACTTCCAATACCTTATCAAATGGCTTGATTTGCAAAAGCTGAGATTGATAAGCAACAGTATAAGGATGTGAAATAGTTTGATCCTCCCCTATTGGAAAAGCACGGTCTTCATATGCCTGTTGTTCAAATGCGGAATCAAGAAAATAATGACGCGGAACATTCATCAATGCCTGCAAAACATTTTCATCGGTAATTCCCTTCTCCCTGATAAGGTTGACCAACTTGTTTCTAAGTCCTTTGTGTACAGGCCTGTCCTCTATATTCCTCATGTGTCTGTATTCCCCTTGATATAAGTTATAATTCTACTATACCAACCCTAGTTCAGCAATGATCAGATTAATCTTATCGCCAAGGGAAGCATAGGCTGCATCAAAATCTTCTTCCTGGTCCAGTTTACCCTGTACACTAAAATAAAATTTTATTTTAGGCTCTGTTCCGGATGGTCTTGCACTGATTTTACTGCCATCTTCCAGTACAAATTGGAGCACATTGCTCTTCGGAAGATCGATTGCACAAACTTGTCCATTGGCCAAATCTTTGGCCTCTCTCTTTTCATAATCATAAAGTCCAACAACCGGCACACCACCCAAGGTTAAGGGGGGATTGTTCCTGAACTGATCCATCATTTCAGCTATTTGCGCTTGACCATCTCTCCCTTTTTTGGTGATTGAGATGAGGTGTTCTCTAAATAGTCCATATTCCTTGTAGAGCTCTACCAGTTTTGTAAATAAACTTTTACCTGCATCCTTCTCATAAGCTGCCATTTCACAAAGGAAGGCCACAGCACTAACAGCATCCTTGTCCCTTAACTGGTCACCTATCATCAAGCCATAAGACTCCTCTCCACCAATGATATAGTTTTCATGGGCTTCTTTGGATTTGATCAGTTCTGCGATCCATTTGAAACCAGTGAGTACATTGTAACATTTGATTTCATTCTTTGCTGATATGATGTCTATGAGGTCAGTGGTAACAATGGTTTTGACAACCATATCGTTGTCTTTGGCCAGTCCTTTTTTACGCCTGGCTTCTATCATATAATTGAAGGCTAGTACTGCAGTCTGGTTGCCATTCAACAAAACCCAATTTCCATGGTTGTCTTTTACACCTACACCTACACGGTCTGCGTCAGGGTCTGTACCCAACAGGATATCAGCATCAATCAACTGGGCCTTTTTTAAACCCAGGCTCATGGCCTCACTTTCTTCCGGATTGGGATATATTACCGTTGGGAAATTTCCATCGGGTATGATTTGTTCATCAACCAGTGTCAGATTGGTGAAACCAAAGGCAGATAATACCTGTGGCACCAACTTGATGCCTGTGCCATGGATGGGGGTATATACTATCTTCAGGTCTTTTTGGCGTTCAATGGCATCGGGATAGATGCTCAAACCCTTTACCATATTGATATATGCCTTGTCCATCTCTTCTCCAAGAATATGAAGATTGGCTTCTCCTCCAGTCCATTTTACTTCATCTACGGATTGTATCTTCTGTACTTCTGTAATTACATTTTTATCGTGGGGAGGAACCAACTGTCCCCCGTCGTCGAAGTATGCTTTGTAGCCGTTGTATTCTTTTGGATTGTGTGAGGCAGTGCAAACAACTCCACCCTGGCACTGCAGGTGCCTGATGGTGAACGAGAGCTCTGGTGTAGGCCTCAAGGCGTCAAAAAGGTAAACCTGAATGCCATTGGCCGCCATCACATTGGCTGTAATTTCAGCAAAAAATCGGCTGTTGTTTCTGCTGTCATGCGCAACAGCCATCCTTATCTGTTGGTTTGGGAAAGATTGAATCAGGTAATTGGCAAAGCCCTGTGTTGCCATGCCAATGGTATATTGGTTGATCCTGTTTGTTCCAACACCCATGATTCCCCTGAGACCACCTGTTCCAAATTCTAGATCACGGTAAAAAGCATCTGCCAACTCATCAGGACTATTGACAATGAGTTCTCGAATGGTATTTTTTGTGGCTTCATCGTAATTCCCTTCTAACCATTTGTCTACCCTATCCTTGATCATTGCTTCCATTTGACAATAATTTTTTACAAACTTAACAAACAGAGCCGTAAATGCAATTAACTTCATCCTTTATATTAAGGCTTCTATGTTCTATCGCTTTTTATGCCAAATTTCTTGCACTATAGTCTTGTTGACCATGGGGTTGCGCATTCATGCTCAAGACAGTTCTACCACCCGTATCAATACAAAAAAATGGGTGCTGGTGGGTGTTCAGGCTGGATTATGGGGTGGAACATTCTATTCGCTGAACAAAACCTGGTATGCCAATTACCCTCGCAGTGATTTCCATTTATACAACGATTGGCAAGAATGGCAACAGATGGACAAGGCAGGTCATGCCTGGTCAAGTTATCAAATCAGCAACCATACCAGTAAAATCTGGCAATGGGAGGGTATGGAAAAGAAAAAAGCAGTCATGATTGGAGGCATCAGTGGCATGGCCTATTTGAGTATTATTGAAATTTTAGATGGCTATTCAGACAAATGGGGGTTCAGCATCCCTGACATTCTCGCCAATTCCGCAGGTGCAGGTATTTATGCTGCCCAGGAACTGGGATGGAGTGAACAAAGAATTACCATCAAACTCTCCTATTCTCCCCACCGGTATGGAACTTTGCAGGGAAGGGCCAATGACTTGTTTGGATCAGGCGATGTAGAAAAAATACTCAAAGATTATAACGGCCAAACCTATTGGGCAAGCGTAAACATCAAGTCTTTTTTTCCAGACTCCCATTTTCCCAATTGGTTCAATATTGCCCTTGGATATGGAGCAAGGACCATGTTGGGTGGCTATGAAAACACCTGGACAACAACATCGGGAATCAGCATTAACCGCTCTGATATTCCCAGGTACAAACGGTTTTACTTGTCGGCAGACATTGATCTGACGAGGATTAAAACAAAGAACAAAACATTGAAGACCGTTTTTTCTCTTGTCAATGTGTTGAAAATTCCGGCACCAACGCTTGAATGGAATGGGCAGGGGAAACTAAGATTTCACCCTTATTTTTATTGATTTATGCCACATAGGCACCCGCCAATTTACCATCCACAACCTCTACGAAGATGTTTTCCTGTAAGGTGGTAGCCAATGAAATCCCTACATAATCAACATGAACGGGAAACACTTTATAACTTCTTTCAACAAGGGTAAGCGTCTGGATTTGCTTGGGAGAAAGGGGCAGAAAAGGAAGAATGGCATACAACAGGGTTTTCCCGCTGTTCACCACATCATCAACAACAATCAAGATTTTGTCCTTCAATGCTATTCCATTCGAAATAGAGCAATTGATGGGATTGGACTTGTCTATCTGTATCTCGATCAAGTCAATCTGCAAAGACGAAATTTCACTGAGGATGGCCTTTAATTCTTGTGCTACAACATACCCATTTTCCTTGATGCCAGCGATTGAAACAGCTGTTGAGCCATTGTTTCTTTCCAGGATTTCAAAGGCCATTCTCTTGAGTTTCATCATGGCTTTTTCTGGTGTAAGGATGTACTTCTTTCCCATGTTGTTGGTGTGATTATTGAATAGTTGTGTAATTTAGTACACTTGTTACAAACAATATAAAAATGAATTTAGCCTATCAACATCTCATACCTTCTACATTCAGCGATTCATCAAGGGTTTGGATCTACCAAAGCAACAGGGTATTCAACCTCTCTGAAGCACTTACCATTGAAAAAATACTGGAAGATTTTACTGCTGACTGGAAATCCCATGGAACACCGGTCAAAGGTTTTGGAACAATGTTCTTTGGACAGTTTATTGTATTGATGGCAGATGAGGAGGTGACTGGTGTCAGCGGATGCAGTACCGACAGTTCTGTAAGACTGATCAAGGCATTAGAAGAGGAGTTCAAAGTTTCCATGTTCGACAGGATGAACCTTGCTTTTTATATCAATGAAAAAGTACAATTATTACCCTTTTCCCAACTGAATTATGCCATCGACAAAGCATTCATTGATAAGGAGACCTTGTTTTTTGACAATACAGTCTTGACCAAGGCTGCTTTGTTGGACCGATGGATTACACCCCTATCCGCTTCTTGGTTGGGCAAAAGGGTACTGCCCCAGGTCCATCAATAATTGAATTTTTAAGTGTGACAATTTGTCACATCTCTTCTTTTTCACTAAATTTGCAGGATGCTCAATTTTGCCAACAAAACAATTGATGAAGCCCGTCAAGGTGAGGCTTATGCTGGTGAACTTGCTACTGAAGCAACACC
>CANEWJ010000008.1 GCA_947442625.1 Chitinophagaceae bacterium | reverse complement strand
TGGCTGTATTGACGGACTATGCAGTGCGCATTCCTCCTGGCGGAAAGAGTGATGCTTTTTGTGAAACCATCATCACTTGGGAATACAAGGGCCGTGAATTCAAGACCCGTGGCTTGGACAGCGACCAGACTGTTGCTGCCATCAAGGCCACGCAAAAAATGCTGAACCTGCTCTAATCCCTACATCTCTAAACCCTTAAACCGCTACACCTCTAAACCCCTACACCCCTAAACCTTCATACACATTATCATGGACAAAAACATCCTCATTGTTCCCGGCGACGGCATTGGACAGGAAGTGACAGCAGCAGGCAAAAAAGTGCTTGATAAAATAGCAGAAAAGTTCGGACATGTTTTCACCTACGATGAGGCATTGATTGGACACGTAGCCATTGAGGCCACTGGATCTCCATTGCCCGACGAAACCCTTGCCAAAATGAAGGCCTCTGACGCTGTGCTTTTTGGTGCAGTGGGTCATCCAAAGTACGACAATGATCCAACCGCAAAGGTTCGCCCAGAGCAGGGTCTGTTGAAAATGCGCAAGGAGCTTGGCTTGTATGCCAATCTTCGTCCCATCAAATTGTTTGATGAATTGCTGGATGCATCCAGCATCAAACCTGAAATATTGAAAGGGGCGGATATCCTGTTTTTCCGCGAACTGACTGGCGATATTTATTTCGGTGAGAAAGGAAGGAAGAATGATGGGGATACTGCCTATGATGTTGCAGAGTACAGCAGGTTTGAAGTGGAACGCATTGCCAGAAAAGCATTTGATGCGGCAAGAACAAGGAGAAAGAAAGTATGTTCTGTAGACAAGGCCAATGTTTTGGAGACCAGCAGGCTTTGGAGAGAGGTGGTCCAAAAGATTGCCCTTGAATATCCGGATGTTGAGGTTGAACACCAGTTTGTGGATGCAACAGCCATGTTGTTGATCAAGGATCCCAAGCGGTTTGATGTGGTGGTAACAGCCAATCTTTTTGGCGATATCCTCACAGATGAAGCTTCACAAATTGCAGGCTCTATGGGAATGCTGGCTTCAGCATCCATCGGAGATGGAACAGGTGTATACGAACCCATCCATGGTTCAGCGCACGACATTACAGGAAAAGGCGTTGCCAACCCGCTGGCGTCCATCCTTTCAGCAGCATTGCTCCTGGATATTTCTTTCGGCCTCAAGGCTGAATCGGAAGCCGTGATCAACGCAGTGGATGCCGTTTTGAAAGCAGGTTACCGCACCAGGGATATTGCCGATGCAACAACAGATCCGGCCATGTTGCTGGGAACTGAGGCCATGGGAGAACAGGTGTTGGCGCGGTTGTGATTACGCAGTACTTTTATAGGGTAAACCATTCCAATGAATAAAAATAATTTTCTGGTTGTTGCCTTGTTGTTTGCAGCAACATCTTCTTTGCATGCACAGAACAATGCAGTGAAATTGGTGAAAGACAAAACCAACCCTGCTGTGCATGTTACCATCAACGGAAAACATTTTACGGATTTCTTTTTTCCGGATACCATTGCAAAGCCGGTGCTGTATCCCATCAAGGCACCGAACGGAACCGTGATCACCAGAGGGTTTCCCATGAATCCCATTGCAGGTGAACCGACCGACCATCCGCACCACCTGGGCCTCTGGTTCAATTATGGTGATGTAAACGGACTTGATTTCTGGAACAATTCTTATGATATTCCTGCCGATAAAAAAAACCTCTATGGCACGGTAAAATTTGACAAGATTACCAGCATGCAGAGTGGTACCACAGGAAAATTATCTTATGATGCAGCATGGCATGATCAATCAGGCAAAACACATTTGACTGAGCAAACAGGATTTGAATTCAGTGAAATCAACGGGGTTTGGGTGATTGATCGAACCACAACACTGACAGCTGCCATACCCGTGGTATTCAAAGACAACAAGGAAGGCGTTCTCGGACTGCGCATGGCGCATGAACTGCAAATCCCTGCGAAGACCACCAAGAAATTTGTGGATGCCAACGGCATTGAAACCACTATCAAGGCAGTTACGGATACCATTGCCAATGGTAACTATATCAATGGCAATGGTGTGCAGGGTGAGGATGTATGGAGCAGGAAGGCCAGCTGGTGCATGATGTATGCCAAAATGAAAACAGACTCAGTGAGTGTGCTGATCATTGATCATCCCAAAAACATTGGCTACCCAACTTACTGGCATGCAAGGGGCTATGGCCTGTTTGCCGCGAACCCGCTGGGCGACAAGGTATTCACCAATGGCAAGGCAGAGCGCAACCTTACCCTGAAAACAGGAGAGTCGGTTACTTTCCGCTACAGGGTTGCCATTGCTGCCGGCAAAACAGCCCTGCCGCAAACAGGCATCAACCAATTGCAAAATGATTTTGCAGCAAAGCCTGTAAAGCTCATGTATGTTGGTTCTTATACGGGCAAGGGCAATCCTGGTATCCAGGTCTATGCCTTTGATCAAACAACCGGAAAATCTTCTTTTGTCAGGGAACACAGAAATCCAAGTGCCGGTTATTTTGCCATCACCCCAGACAAGAAATACATCTATTCCTTGGGTGAAGAAGGAAACAGGAAAGGTTCAGTATGGGCCTATTCCATTGACCAGAAAACCGGAGACTTGATCAAGTTGAACAGCCAGCCCGCCATTGGTGATGGGCCCTGCTATATCTCATTCGACCCCAAAAAAAAGGCCATTTACTGCGCCAACTATTCCGGCGGAAGCCTCACGGTTTTCAAGACAGCAGAAAACGGAAGCCTCTTGCCAGCGGCACAACATATTGTCTACAGTGGCTCAAGTGTGAACAAGAGCCGTCAAGACAAGGCCCATGCCCATTGCGCAGTGATTGCCCCCGGAGGGAAATACGTGTATGTAAATGATCTGGGTGCAGACAAGATTTACAGACATGCGATAAAGGCCGATGGCACATTGGAGGAAACACCCTTGGCCTATTCCACGGAACCAGGAAATGGACCCAGGCATATTGTGTTCAACAAGCAAGGAGACCGCGCTTACTCGATCAATGAGATGAAGGGTACGGTTGATGCATTTGTTGTTGAAGAAGCAGGTCTGAAAAAAATACAAACCATCATTGCCGATACGGCGCAAACCAAGAATGACCATGGGAGTGGCGCCATTCATCTTTCTCCTGATGGCCGCTGGCTGATTGGCTCCAACAGGATTACCAGCAACCAGGTGGTTGTGTACAAGGTATTGGCGGATGGTAAGCTCGAGAAAAAAAGCCATACCGATGTGGTAAAGAAACCGCGGTTTTTCAGGTTTGATGAAACAGGAAAATTTGTGCTTGTTGCTGGTCAGGATGGCGACAGGGTGCAGGTTTTCTCCTTTGACGGCAAGACAGGCACATTGAAAAATACGGGCAACGACCTTGAGATTTCGACACCCGTTGCCATCGAGTTTTATTAATCTTTAGCAGTGATGCAAAACCTGCAATGGGCAGTAAATAAAATCTATTAACATCATCAATGAATACAATCATGAGGCAGCTACTGATTTTTACTATGCTCTTGCTGGGAGCCGATTCATTTGCGCAGCAAGCATCGGATCCCGAACAACGCCTGAAGGAATTGAACATCCAGCTCGGTGCGATGAAACAGCCCATCGCCAACTATGTGAAGGCTGTTCAGGCCGGTAATCTTTTGTTTTTGTCTGGCCACATTCCGGATGAAGTGGCTGGTAAAAAAACGCGCGGCAAGGTAGGGTCTCAGTTGAGTGTAGACGAGGGAAAAGAAGCAGCCAGGCTGACAGCCATTTCATTGTTGGCTACGCTCAAGGCCTATGTCGGCGACTTGAACAAGGTAAAGCGTATTGTGAAGGTCTTTGGAATGGTCAACGCAGAACCCTCTTTCACACAACACCCAACAGTGATCAATGGTTGCTCTGATTTGATGGTGGAAGTATTTGGTGAAAGAGGAAAACACGCAAGATCTGCAGTGGGCATGGGTTCTCTTCCATTGGATGCGGCCGTTGAAATTGAAATGGTCGTTGAATTAAAATAAACAATGCCATGCAATTCCTGAAAAGATACGGGTTCACCCTTTCCATTGTGATTGCAGTGATCATTGCCATGATGTGGCCACAATATTTTAGGACTGTCGGTGATTACAAACTCTCCAACCTTATCATACCCCTGCTGCAGATCATCATGTTCGGCATGGGAACAGAAATGAGCCTCAGTGACTTTGCGGGGGTCATCAAGACCCCAAAATCAGTACTGATCGGTGTTTCAGCCCAATTCATCATCATGCCCCTGGTAGGATTTGCCATTGCTACCGGGTTTGGCTTTGAACCGGAAGTGGCCGCAGGCATCATATTGGTGGGTAGTGTTCCCTGTGGTGTAGCATCCAATGTAATTTCCTATCTGGCGAAAGCCAATGTGGCATTATCTGTAACACTCACGGCTGTGGGCACTTTGCTGGCGCCCATCATCACCCCTTTGTGGATGAAGGTTTTGGCTGGACAGTTCATTGAGGTGGATGTAATGGCCATGGTGATTGACATCATCAAGATCGTGATTGTGCCTATCGCAGCAGGTTTGATTTTCAATGCCTTGCTCAAAGGCAAACTCGCCTGGCTGGACAAGGCGATGCCCATTGTTTCCATGGCAGGCATTGCCTTGATCATTGTGGTGATTACTGCTGCAGGCAGGGACAACCTCATGAAGATCGGCCTGCTGTTGATCCTGGCGGCATTCCTGCACAATACTGCCGGATATTTATTGGGCTATTGGTCAGGTAAATTGTTTGGCTTGAAAGAAAGGGATTGCAGGACCATCGCCATCGAAGTGGGATTGCAAAATGCGGGCCTTGCCTCGGGCCTGTCCAATGCCATGGGAAAGGCATCCACCATCGGGCTGGCCTCCGCCGTATTTGGCCCGGTCATGAACACAACAGGTTCTATCCTTGCATCTTACTGGCACAGGAAACCCATTGAAGAACGGAAATAATTATTTTCCAATTCTTTTGAAAGTTAGGCACTGATCAATCAGGGCCTTACCAATGCAAAGGATCTTGTTCATCCAGGCCTATTGGTAGAGCTGGTTGAAAATGAATTTGAAGCTGCCATGGGTCTGTGCACGGAAACTGATTTCCGGACCAAAGGCAAACAGGGTTCCTTTTCCAACCGTTGCTGCAAAGGCAGCAATCCCATCCTTCAGGTAAGACTGTCCCCAGGCCCATCCACTTCTCAATGTTTTCTCTGAAGCAAACCAGGCCAGCGGCTTGATACTGCCAGCCGTTTGCGCATCAGGCGCAATATGGAAAACAGGACTGTCATCAAAATACACATCAGCTGTTTTCTTCATTCCCCATGCCGCTTTGGCATTGTTGTCAATCGTGATTTGCATCAAGCTGCCGGGGATATAGAATTTTTCGTTGGGCAGTTCCCTTTCTTTTCCATTGTTCATTTCAACCAATGCATTGCTCACAGGCAGCTTCAGGTGATAGGCCAGTGAGGTGCTGCTACCGATGGTCAGGATGCGGCCACCTGCTTCCATGAATTTTTTCAATTCAGGAATAGACTTGTCTACAGAAATGTTCCCGATGGTTTTCCTGAAGGCTTCAGGTGTGTCTTCTGGCTTGGGTCCGCCGAAGCTTCTGCCGCTTCCTTGCAGGGAAGGCATGGCGCCTCCTACAAAAAGGATGACATCGTATTTGTTGTTGAGGTTGCCCTTGTCAATCTCTTGCGCATAAAGCAATTCAACATTGAAATGGTATTGCTCCATGATCCAGCGCATCCAGCCAGAGGCCATCGATCCGCCATATGCATCCCAGAGGGCAATGCGGGAGGGATTCACCCGTATCATGTCTTCTGTTGTTTTCATGTCAGTTGCCAGCAGGTCTGCACCAAGCGAGGATGCATTCTTCATCAACCATTCGCCTGATTTGCCCTTGTTGGGAATGTAAAAAGAGCCTGCAGGTGCATCCACCCTTGATCCATTGATCCGATAGACCTCGGCCCCGACCTTGAGCAATTCATTCACTGCAACAAAAGAGTGGTTGTTGGCCGCACTCAAGATAAACCCGCCTTTGCCCATTTTTTCGGGCGATTTTCCTTTCATTGCTTGTACTTCTCCATCGGCAATCCTTGTAAATGGCCCGTCCAACTTTTCCATCACCCTGTCGAATTCAATGCCCATATGATAGGCCAGAGTCCATCCTGCCGCATCATAAGGGGCGATGGGCGGGCCACCGGGATACTGGAAATCGTTAGGATGGTCTTGTGGTTCAAACATGTCGATGATGTGTGGACGAAAAGCCTGGTCGCATTGCACGATGAGTGAACCGGCGGGGTAGTTTTTTCCGTTGGCGCTGAAATCGGTGGTAGCCCTGTGCACCACGATTCCTGTGCGGATGAGGGCGTTCGCGAACCTTGTGGCGGTAGCGAAATCTGCCTGGTTATAAGGGAGAATATAGGCCCTGGCATCACGGAGTGCAGGGTTTTTGAAAACACTGTCATATAATTTCATGGGGATGGCACCACCACTTCTGCCCATGCCTTCTGGTCCTGAAGCCTCAGTCTTGGTTGCCTGTTCTTTTTTGAAGCGCTCTGTGATCTCATCGCTTCTTTTGGGGTACTGTGTCCAGGTATCTTTTCTTCCCTTGTCAATGGAGTTTTTGCCCATCCTGTAAATATTGTAGAGCAGCTCATCCCTGTGGCGGGTGGCATACATCAGCACGGCATAGTTCATGGAAACCGAGTAGTCGATGGAGTTTCGGAAGAACCAGGGACGTGGTGTAATGGGGTTGGGGTTGGCGCTGCTGGGAATCAGACGGGCAGGCACCAAGGGAATGATGGAAGGAGTAGGGCTGCCAATGATTTCCGTGAGCAAGCCAATCATGTTGTGGAAATAGGTGGTGGTGCGAAGCCCGCCGTTGTACCAGGTTGAATAGGGCGATCCTGCCCTTTGGGTGAAACCTGGCTTGTCCTCTGCATTCAGCCGGTTGATCATGGCGGCTCCAACGGCATCCAGGCTGGTCATCACCAGTGGATCAAAAACATAGTTGAAGGGGTCGCGGAAGGGAGGGCCTGCAACAACCGCTCCGGCTGGTCCGGTTTGGTGATGATTGTACATGATCTGGGGCAACCATTCAACGAACAATTGGCGGGCCATGTTCTGGGTTTCCTTGAGGTTCAGCATGTAGAAATCCCTGTTGTTGTCGTGACCGGCATATTTTTCATAGAGCCTTGGCAGGTAGGATGTTGTTCTTTTGAGTGGATCTGTATTGCGCATGTACCAATCGGAGACCAATTCCTGACCGTCTGGATTGGCATGCACCATCAGGATGATCACGTTGTCGAGGATGGTTTTTGTTTCGGCATCATTTCTGCTGTTGAGCTGGTAGGCCAACTCAATCAACTGGTGAGCACCCACCACTTCTGTTGCGTGAAGACCACCATCAATCCAGACTATGGCCTTTCCCTGGGCAGCCAGGGCCTTTGCTTCTGTCTCAGAAAGATTCTCTGCGCGGGCCATCTGTTGGGCAATGGCCTTGTATTTCTCGATGTTTTGATGGTTTTCGGGCGAGGTGATGATCATCATGAACTGATCCCTTCCTTCCTCCGTTTTTCCGATGCTGGTGAGTTTTGCCCTTTCGGATGACTGATCCAGTTTTTTAAAATAAGCCTCAGTTTTGGTATAATTGGCCAGTTGATAGTTGTCTCCGATGTTGAACCCAAAATGTTCTTTTGGGGTAGGGATGGACTGAGCCAAAGAGATGGTGCTGATCATCATCAGCAGCAAAAAAAAGAAATTCTTGATCAGAGACATGGCTGTTGTTTAAATATGAGAAGGAAAAAGAAGGCGTAACTGACATGATAAAGATATATTCATTCATGGAAAATATTCCATCAAATCATTGAATTCAGCCCTCTCATGTGATGCGTTTAAAGAAAGACGCATGATTTCAGGAAAAAATGCACAAAACTAAAAAACATAAAAACTTGCGCTACTTATTGTTAAATTTTCATTAAGTTCGTATTGCCATATTTTTTTTAACACCAAAACCGTTGCTTTCTTATGAGAAAAATCAGCACGTGCAGGATCCTGTACATGTCTGTACTCAGTATGTTAACACTGATGACAGCCCAGGTTCAAGCAAAAACAATTTCGCTCTCCGGCCCCAGTTTGCCAGAGAAATTTAGCAAACCCCCAGTAGACATTTCGGGAACAGTAACAGACGCAAAGGGCAATGCCCTGGCCGGAGCAACAGTTACTGTCAAAGGTGGTAAAAATGCCATCGTTACAGACCAAAGTGGTCGTTTTTCCCTGAAAGGTGTTGCAGACAATGCAGTACTTCAAATCAGTTTCAGTGGTTTTATCACCGAAGAGGTGGCTGCAAAGAACGCCAAAATAATCACCTTGCGTGAGCAGGTTAACCAGCTCACAGATGTTGTGGTTATTGGTTATGGAACGGCCAAGAAAAAAGACCTTACCGGTGCTGTTGCCCAGGTAAAGGCAACGCAGCTCGAAAATGAGAACCCCCGTTCTGTGCAAGACATGCTCAGGGGTAATGCACCCGGATTGGACGTAGGTTTCAACGCTTCTGCAAAAGGTGGTGGTAGCTTGCAAGTAAGGGGACGTGCTTCCCTGACAGCTTCTACTTCTCCGTTGATTGTAGTAGACGGGGTAATCTATCCTGGTGACCTTTCTGATATCAATCCCAACGATATCCAAACCATTGACGTATTGAAAGATGCGAGCTCTGCTGCAGTATTCGGCGCACGCTCAGCCAATGGCGTTATCCTGGTTAACACCAAGCGTGGTAAATCAGGCAAACCAACCATCACCGTCAATTCCAACTATGCCCTCAACAGAATATCCAGGTGGCCTGGTTTGTTGAAGCCAGAAGAGTTTTTTGACTGGCGTTCTGATGTTATCTGGAGCCAGCGTGGATTTGACTCCACTTCCAGGCCTGGTATCAAATACTGGGCTGTTGATCCCCGGAAATTACCTGCAGGCAGTATTTCTGTTAATGACTGGCTGGCACTGGGAGGTAATCCTGCTACAGCTGACCCAGTAACAGTTTGGTTGAACCGTGTGGGTGGAAACCAGGGAACTTCAGCCATTTCTCAGGAAAGCTACCTCAAGAATACACCCATTGATTGGGAATCCCTGATCCTCAACAAGAACGGAAGCCAGCAAGACCATACCGTGAGTGTATCCGGCAGGGCTGGTGCAACGAATTATTATACATCCTACGGGTATTATGAAAATGCAGGCATGGCACAGGGTGAGCAATTCAAAACACTGAGGACAAGGGTGAACCTGGAAACAGAAGTGGCCAAATTCCTCTCCATTGGTATGAACATGCAATTCGCCAGCAGGGATGAGGGGCAGACTCCCGTAAGCATTGGAGACATGCTCGGAACCTCTCCTTTTGGAAGCCTGTATCAGGCAGACGGACGTTTGCGTGCCAGTGCCAACGATGATGTGGGCAACAATACCAACCCCCTCATGACTCCTTATTACGTTAAAAGGATGTTGAAGTTCAACAACCTTTTCGGTTCAATTTATGCCAAGGGTAAATTGCCTGCAGGGTTTTCTTATCAGGTCAACTTCACTCCCCGCTTTGAGTGGGTTCAGAACTATGAGCATATTTCCGCGCAGCGTCCACTCCTGGAAAGTAGGGGAGGGATAACAATAAGAAGAGAGGACAGGACCTACCAGTGGCAGATCGACAACCTGTTGATGTGGAACAAGAAATTCGGCAAGCATTCCATTGATGCAACTGCGTTGGTGAATGCAGAAGAGTTTTTCTTTTTCTCCAATACCATCAATGCTGAAAGCTACTCTCCAAACGATAACCTCGGCTGGAATGGTGTTCAGGCAGCTTCCATTAAAAACTTCAGCGCCAACGATCAGTACCAGACCGGTGATGCGTTGATGGGAAGGGTAAATTATGGATATGATGACAAATACCTGTTGACGATCACCGCCCGCCGTGATGGATTTTCTGCCTTCGGACAGGGTAATCCCAGGGCGCTGTTCCCTTCTGCTGCATTGGGATGGGTTATCACCGATGAAAAGTTCATGAAGAATTCATTGAACGTGCTTGATTACCTCAAAGCACGCGTTTCATATGGTGAAAATGGTAACCGTGAAATCGGAAGGTACGCAGCACTTGCGCAGCTTTCTTCAGCAAACTACCTCTACACTACTCCTGGTGGCATCAATGTTCCTGTAGGAGCCGTTTCAACGGTAAACATGCCAAACCCCAACCTCCAGTGGGAAAGACAGGCCTCCGTCAACTTTGGCTTTGATTTTAGCCTGAAAGGTGGAAAAATTTCAGGTGCTGTTGATTATTATATCCGCAACACGAGTAATTTGTTGGTTAACCGCGCCTTGCCCAACATCACCGGTTTTGGCAGTGTGATTACCAATTTGGGTAAGGTGGACAACTCCGGATTTGAATTCAGCTTGAATACAGAGAACCTGAAGCGCAATAATTTTATTTGGAGATCCAGTTTGGCTGTGTGGAGCAACAGAAATGAGATCGTCAGTTTGTATGGTAAGGTCCCTGTTACCGATGCCAGTGGCAATGTTACAAACGTGGAGCAGGATGACCGTGTCAACGGATGGTTCATTGGCAAGAATATCAATACGATTTGGGATTTCCGTATACTCGGTGTCTGGAAGGTCGAAGAAGCAGCAACGGCTAGGTCTTATGGATTTGCTCCTGGCGATTTCAAGTTGGATGATGTCAACAAGGATGGAAAGTTTACTGTTGATGACCGTGTTTTCCTCGGACAGACAGCGCCTAAGTTCAACCTGAACCTGAGAAACGAATTCACGCTGTATAAAAACTTTGATGTTTCATTCCAGTTGTATGGAAGATTCGGAATGCTTTCCCAGTTCAATGAAGCAGCCAATGTGGATCGTTTCTATGATCGTGCTCAGTTTTACAAAAGGCCCTATTGGACTCCCACCAACCAAATCGATGACTATGCCAGGATGATGTCATCACTGGGATCGGGGATCGGTCTGAATGTATGGAGGAGATCATCTTTCATCCGGGTCAACAACGTAAGTTTTGCCTATACGACGCCCAAGCGCCTTACTGATAAGCTAAAGCTTCAGAGTTTGAAAGTGTATTTCAATATACAAAATGCCTTAACCGTTTCGCCATGGGAGTTTTTTGATCCTGAAAACAAAGGATTTACCCCTTCTTATGGAACATTTGGCATCAACATGACACTTTAAAAAATTAGCAGAAACATTCAAATCATTTGATATGAAGCAGAAATTAAACCGACTAACAAAATACCTGGCCTCCCTGGTCGTGGTATTGCTCGTGACCCAATCCTGTAACAAAGACTGGCTCACACCAAAGCCACTTTCATTTTTCTCCCCTGAAAATACGCTAATAGACGAAAAGGGATTTAATGCAGGTCTTGCTGCTATCGCCCGCCAAGTAAGGGATGAATTTTATGGAGATGGTCATCCTATTATTACGGAGAATATCTTTTCTGAGGTAGCCGTTGAAGGCACGACAGACAAGTTTGGCCCCGCCGTTAACCTCAACCAGCTTATCACACCGGACGCCAACCTCAACAGTTCCGATTTTAACAGGATTGGCTGGTATTGGGAGCGTTGGTATATTGTAATTAGGCTCGCGAATACCATCACTACCCGTATTGTTGATGTAAAGGGTATTTCTGATGCTGCCAAGAATGTAATCATTGGTAAAGCAAATTTCTACAGGTCTTATGCTTATTACAGGCTGGTCAATCAATTTGGCGATGTACCTGCTACCTTCAAGGAGCTGACGGAAGCCAAACTCGACTTCAAGTCTGTTAAACGTGATGTAATCCTGCAGCGGTTGAAAACAGACCTGGAATTCGCCGCACAGCACGTTCCCTGGGTGGGCAACAAGGGAGATATCAACAGGGCTGCGGTATTCCATCTGCTTGCCAAAGTTCAGTTGTCATTGGCTGATTTTGATGGGGCAATTGCTTCCACAAGCCAGATCATCAACAACGGTACTTACAGGTTGATGACCAACCGATTTGGTGTGGATGCTGCTGTACCAACCAGGAATGTGATTTGGGACCTGCACAGGCGCAACAACAAGTTTGCTGCAGCCAACACGGAAGTATTGTTTTCTGTGATTGACCGCTTTGGTGACCCATCTGCAACAGCAAGCGGTACTACTTCCATGCGCCAGGCGCTTCCTTTCTTCTCTTCTGCAGCAATCATCACTCCTGATGGAAGATCAGGCATGCTGGCAGTGAGAGCAGAATTTGATCACATGGCCAATTATGGTCGTGGAATTGGCCGAAACAGGGCTACTCCTTATTCCACAAGGTATATCTGGGATGATCCAAGGGATTTGAGACATGATACAGTTTCTGGAAACTGGATGAATATGGAAAACCTTGTCTATAACAATGAAGCAACCTTGAAAGGAAAGTCACCTTTTTATGGCCAAAGACTGCGTTTGTTCGGTCCAAACGGCGCCCTCTTGGTAAGTGGTGGCGATACGATCAGAACCTGGTTCTCCTGGCCTCATTACAAGCTTTATGTTGAAGATGAAATCAGGTATCCTTTCCAGGGAGGAAACTCAGACTGGTATATTTTCCGTTTGGCAGAAACCCACCTGCTCAGGGCTGAAGCCTACTGGTGGAAAAACGATGCAGCCAACGCTGCTGCTGATGTGAATGCAGTAAGAACAAGAGCAAGGTGTGCTCCCTATACAGCTGCCAGGGTTGACATCGGAACCATTTTGGATGAGCGTGCCCGTGAATTGTATTATGAAGAGCCCCGTAAGACTGAACTTACACGCATAGCTTTCACTTTTGCCAAAACTGGTAAGTCTTTCAATGGAAAGACCTACAACCTTAACAATTTTTCACAGGCGAATTTCTATTTTGACCGCGTAATGGCGAAAAATGATTTCTATGGTAAGAATATCAAAAACGTGCGCGGTGATGCGTATACCATGAGTGCTTACCATGTTTTGTGGCCAATACCAAGGCCGGCAATTCTGGCGAACAGCCTGGCTGTTTTGAACCAGAACAAGGGCTACTCAGGTTCTGAAAAAAACATCGCACCATTGGATAAAATTGACTAATAAGTTTAGTTTTTTCTCATAAGCAATACGCCCTGCTCCTTTTGGAGCGGGGCCTTTTTTTGCCTTCATCCTTGAGGATGTATTTCAGGATATTTTTGGTTTCAAATCTCCTTGAGGTAGAAACTTCTCAGTAAAAAATTGTTAAATTGCTCATTATATACCCCAACACATGAACAGACTGAAAAAATTATCGATGCTGCTGGTTGCCATGGTACTGTCTTTGGCGTTCCTGCAGTTCAAAAAAATTGAGAAGGTTCAACCCGTATCGGCTGATCCGGAGAAAATTTATACCGAAAAATGCGCTTCTTGCCATGGCGAAAAAGTAGAGGCCTTTGTAGACAGGAAATGGAAGCATGGCAACAAAAAAGAAGACCTGATCAAGAGCATCAGCAACGGCTACCCTGATTACGGCATGCCTACCTGGAACGAGGTTATCCCGGCAAAAGACATTGAGGCCCTGGCAGACCTTATCGTAGAAAGCCTGAAAACAGTGGAGCAGTACAGCTTCACAAAGGATAAAAAGAAAGTGGAAGGTCCAGCCATTTTCAAATCTGAAGGCATGACCGTGCTTTTGGATACCGTTGTATCAGGCCTCAGTAGCGCATGGGGCTTGGCGCAATTGCCTGATTTGAATTTTTTGGTAACAGATAAAAGTGGAACCCTGTACCATGTAGACAAGAACAGAAACAAAACCGCCATCACAGGAACACCTGAAGTGCTCGCAGAAGGTCAGGGTGGCATGCTGGATGTGGCCATTCACCCGAAATATGCAGAGAATGGCTGGGTATATATTTCATATTCAAAGCCCAAAACGGTTGATGGTAAAAAACAGGGCACTACTGCCGTGGTCAGGGGTAAAATAAAAGACGGAGCTTTTGTTGAACAGCAGGAAGTATTTGAAGGATATCCCTATACCACCACCAGGCAACACTATGGATCAAGGCTGGTTTTTGATAAGAAAGGATTCCTCTTTATTTCTATGGGCGAGCGTGGACAGGAAAAAATATTCCCGCAGGACATCACCACAGCACCTGGAAAGATCCACAGGATCAAGGATGATGGATCCATTCCTGCTGACAATCCTTTTGTTGGCAAGGACAAGGCCATTGCTTCCATTTATACCTATGGCAACAGGAATCCTCAGGGAATGGCTATGGATCCTGTCACTGGGCTGATCTGGGAAAATGAACATGGTCCTCGTGGCGGCGATGAGTTGAACATTATCAAGGCTGGAACCAACTATGGCTGGCCCGTCATTTCTTATGGTATCAACTACGATGGTAAGCCCATCACGCCGATCAGCAAAAAAGAAGGCATGCAACAGCCTGTTACCTATTGGATTCCTTCTATTGCTCCGAGCGGACTGGCTTTTGTTACTGGTGATAAGTATCCTGCCTGGAAAGGAAGCCTGATGGTAGGTTCGTTGCGTTTCGGCTACCTGAACCGTTGCATTATAAAAGACAACAAAGTGGTAGGCGAAGAAAAATTATTACTGAACATAGGTCGCCTTCGCAACATTGAAATGGGAAGGGACGGATACCTTTATGTAAGTGTTGAGAATCCTGGAAACGTGTTCCGCCTGATGCCGATAAAGTAAATTAGTTGATCAGTTTTGATTCAATAAAAGGGGGTTCTCAGCTGAGAATCCCCTTTGCATATTCAACACATTTTGCAACTTCTTTAACTGCATCAGATCCTGCTGGAATGGCATATTCTACCTCAATGGATGCAGGAAACTTGTATTGTTTGTTTTTCATCAACAAGAGCACGTCTTTGATGGGGGTATTGCCTTGTCCCCAGGGCATGTTGGCCGCACCATTTTCCTTGCTGGCCCTGTCTTTCATGTGCATGCTGGTAATCCTGTCGTGCTTGGCTTCAATGAAGGCCAGCAAGGATTCTTTTGTATTCTTTCCCCCTGCGGCGATATAATGTCCGAAATCAAGGTTGATGGAGTTGTAGGGAGACTGTGCCAGGGCTTCATCCCAGGCTGCGTCATGTCCTTGCGTATGGTTATGGTATCCAATGTACACCT
This sequence comes from Chitinophagaceae bacterium, assembly GCA_947442625.1. Taxonomy (GTDB): domain Bacteria; phylum Bacteroidota; class Bacteroidia; order Chitinophagales; family Chitinophagaceae; genus Pollutibacter. The sequence goes on along the minus strand of CANEWJ010000008.1, from coordinate 23,040 downwards.
TGTGCTTGGAGGCAAGATCACCCAGTCGCTTGGAATGTTCGGGTTTGGTGAGTTCTAGGGTAACAGATTTTGCACCCAAAGCCTTGGCGGCCTTTAATGCATATTCGATTTCTCCATCAGAGTTGTTCATCCCCAGGGCATCAGGCTTGAAGGCATAGATGCTGACCCCGGCTTTCTTGAACATTTTTCTCAGTTCAACAAACTTGTCCATTGAAACGGACTCGCGCCATTCCCTCATTTTCTCGCTGCGCAGTTTTCTGTCACTGATATTGGTTGGGCAGCCGGCAAATGCTTCCGCTGCATCCCCCATCAACTCAATTGCACTGACCCCGCTCTGCAGGCAATATTGCAGGATTTGTTCAGCACTGCTGGGCATGCTCCTGAAAGAATAGGTAATTACACCCACCTGTACGCCGCCAAATTTTGAATTCGGCTGAGAGGCGAGGGCCAGGATATCATTGGATAAAAATAGTCCAGATCCGAAGATGGCAGAAGTTTGGAGGAAGGAGCGACGGTTCATGTTGCTTTAGGAGTTTAGTTTACTAATTTACGCAATTTTAAGGAGCTATGTTTATTTTTACAGTAATTCCAGCCCCTCTAAACCATTAAACCCCTATACCCCAAACCCAATGGATACATCCTGGCTCTCAAGAACCGAACTGCTGATTGGCGAAGAAAAGCTCAGGCACCTGACAACGCAACACGTGATGGTGGTGGGATTGGGTGGCGTTGGGTCCTTTGCTGCTGAATTCATTGCCAGAAGTGGTATCGGCAAGATGACCATCATTGATGGCGATGTGGTGGATCCTACCAACAGGAACAGGCAATTGCCTGCATTGGCCACCAACCATGGTGTTTCAAAGGCCCTGATCATGGAAGAAAGGCTCAGGGCCATCAATCCTGAAATTGAATTGAATGTGGTCAAGTCCTTCGTCAATCCTGAAATGGTGGAAGAACTGTTGGCTGCGCAACCCGATTATGTGATTGATGCCATCGATAGCATCACGCCCAAGATTACTTTTCTGAGGCTGGCTTTTGAGAAAAAAGTAAGGGTGGTCAGCAGCATGGGCGCTGGCGCAAAGCTGGATCCAACAAGGCTACAGGTGGTTGACATCTCCAAAACCTATAATTGCCCTTTTGCCCAACAGATCAGGAAGAATCTGAAAAACCATGGCATCAGGAAGGGCATCAAAGTTGTCTTCTCTCCCGAAGATCCCATCAAAGAAAGCCTGATGCTCACTGATGGGAAGAATTTCAAGAAGTCTGCCTATGGAACCATTTCATATTTGCCCGCCGTATTTGGCGCAACTGCAGCATCAGTGGTGATCAGGGATTTGATTGGGAATTAATCTTTCCCAAAAAGTGCATCCTCCACTTCTTTCGCAGCAAACATCCTCGCTGCATCATGGTCGATGCCGGGTGTTTCTACTTTACGCCAGTTGAATGCCCAGCCATTCTTTTTAGCCAGGGCCTTGGCAAAGGCATAACAATTTCTTCCTCTTTCCAGTCGGCTTTTTCCCTGAACCATGCCTTCTGCACTTTCATCAAAATTGTGTTCAGGACGAATATCGTCGGTTCCCAGGTAAAGGGTCAGCGGTGCTGCGAGGTAAGACTTGAGTACATTTTTATTGCTCAAAGCCTCGGGTAGTCCACCAAAACCATAGCCAAATTGCTGTGCTGTGGTTGGAAAAAGATCAGAACCTGGGTTGGCCGCCACAATCCTTTTGGCTTCGCCAGGAAGAAAGGCTGCCATCCTTACCAGAAACTGACCCCCTGCTGAGTGACCGATGAGGTAATAGGGGATAGAATTGTTTTTTTCAATTTTTCGGACATGGTCTACGATACCCGGAATCATGGAATAGGTCCATTTTTCCTGGGGCTGAACCTTATCGCTTTTCATGATTCCGCCTCTTTGGTAGCGGGATGATGAAAAGCGGACTGAATCAAACATCGGGGTTACAATGATGGCCTTGAAGCGCTCGCCCATGCTGATGGCAAAGTTTCTGTAGTCTTCTGCATTCCTTTTTACACCATGGAAGACCACCAGGATAGGGCCATCCTTGTAGGTGGCAGGCTTGTAAGTGAAAACGGTCAGGTGTTCTCCATTGTTTTCATGAACGATGCTGGAAGAACCCATGGGAAGTTGTTGTGCAATTGCAACGGCAACAAACAATACCAACAAAGCAGATAAAAATGATTTTTTCATGGAAGTTATGTTTAACAGTCACTCATTTTGAGAAAGTGAAATTATACTTTTTGCGAACAATTTCTGATTGAAATAGTAATTATGAGTAGTTTCACACATAATTCCGAAAGTCTTGAAACTTTGCATTAGCAGGTAGAAGTTTTTTTCTTAGGAATTGTCAACCAAAAACAAAATTAACCAGACAATGAGAAAAAAACTGTACTGCAGGCCAGTGATGGTTCTTGCGTTGTTGATGATGGGCCAATCGATTTGGAGCCATGTTTCAGCAGAAACCTTCAGCCCTTTCCAAGTTTCAAAAGAGACTGTACAAATTTCAGGAAAGGTATTCAATGCCAAAGACAATACTCCTTTGGAGAATGTTACTGTAAAGGTTGTGGGAACCAAAAAAGGAACCACAACCAAGAATGACGGTAGTTTTAGCATCACCATAGAAAGAGGGCAGTCCCTGGAGTTCTCCAGCGTGAGCATGATTTCAAGGACCATTTCCAAGCCTGATGGCCGCGGGGATCTTGTGGTTACCCTACAGGAATCAGAAAACAACCTTTCAGAAGTACTTGTAGTGGCCTATAGCAGCCAGAAAAGAAGCTCCTTCACTGGATCGCTTTCTACTGTAAAAAATGCAGCCATTGAAAGTGCGCCCAATGCATCAGTGCAGGAAAGTTTGCAGGGAAATGTTTCCGGCGTCCAGTCTACCAATGGTTCTGGCCAGCCAGGCGGTGTTCCCAACATCAGGATCCGTGGTATTGGTTCCATCAATGCATCAGCCACTCCACTTTATGTGATTGATGGTATCCCGGTAGTGAGTGGAGACATCTCCGGTTTGAACAGCAATACCATTGCGGGTTTGAATGCAAATGATATCCAAAGCCTTACCATCCTGAAGGATGCATCAGCCACCTCACTGTATGGTTCGAGGGCGGCGAACGGCGTTGTACTCATCACCACAAAAAATGGTAAACCCGGTAAGGCCAAGGTTAACCTGACCTATCAGCAGGGTACCAACGATTACAACATCAGAAATGAGCAAAAGACCCTCAATACTGCAGAGTACCTTCAATATTACAGGGAAGGCTGGGTGAATTCAGGAAAGTCTGCAAACTCTTTTGATTCATTGCTGACTGCCAATTCAATCAACAAAAGCATCGATACAGATTGGTTCAAGGAAGTATTGCGCCAGGGAAAATATGCGCAGTACAACATGAATGTGAGTGGAGGAAATGATAAGTCTACTTATTTTATCTCAGGCAGTTATTACAAGTCTGAAGCACCACAAAAAGCGGTTGATTATGACAAGGCTACTTACAGGATGAACCTTACCACACAAATCACCAACCGCTGGTCCATCAAAGGCGGCTTCAGTGGTAACTTTCAGCGCGCCAGCAATTTCCTGGGGGGTAGCTTTTTCGGAAACCCCATCAGGGCCATGTACCGTTTGGCGCCATGGTTGCCGGTGTACAAGAGCGATGGGCAAACCTATGAGTTGGGATACAACAGCGGTTACAATCCGGTAGCGGTTCAGGAAACAACCAAGCGCAATGCCAAGACCTACAACATCAATGCCAATGCATCAACCAGTTACAAGATCATGGATGGTCTTACCTATGAGGGAAGCTTTGCACTGGATTTCAACCACGCCTTCCGAAACGTTTATTATGATCCAAGGGTTGGTAATGCCAATGTAGCCGTTGGCGGGGTGATTGAAAATTTCACACAAGACATCACCAACTGGATCTCCACCAACATTATTCGGTATAAGAAAGAATTCAAAGGCGAACATTCCCTGGAGGCATTTGCCGGATACGAAGCACAGAGCCGTGATGATGTTGACCTCACCTTGAGGGTCAATGGTATTGCACCAGGTACTACTACCGCTGCAGGAGGCTCTTCTCCAGATCTGACAACTGGAACTGGAACTGGAAACCGCTTGCTGAGTAAATTCCTGAACACTAACTACTCCTTCAAAGACAGGTATTTCTTTTCAGGCTCTGTCCGTGAGGATGCCTCTTCAAGGTTTGCCAAGAACTTTCAGTCTGCTGTGTTCTGGTCAATTGGTGCTGGATGGAATATTTCCAATGAAAATTTCTTCAATGTAGATTGGATCAATGAACTGAAACTCCGTGGAAGCTATGGGTATACCGGTAACCAGGGTATCGACAATTTTGAATCACAGGGATTGTACAGTGCTGGATCTGATTATAATTTCTCTTCAGGCCTGAGCATTTCACAGCTGGCCAATGACAACCTTACCTGGGAGAAGAACATCCCGCTCGATCTTGGATTGGATTTCGCTTTGGTCAAGGGAAGGCTGTCTGGTTCATTTGACTGGTACTCCAGGACAACCAGCAATTTGCTGGTGAGCCAGTCTATCCCAAGTGTGAATGGTGTGACGAGCATTACGGTCAACAATGGTGCGATGAAAAATACAGGGGTAGAAATCTCGCTTTCATCTGTAAACATTGCCCCATCCAATCCCAAAGGATTCAAGTGGGTAACCGACTTCAACTTCACCAGGAACAGAAATGAAATTACTGAAATTGACTCACTGTTCTCCAACAATGGAGCCTATTTGAGAAGGGTTGGCCGCGATTATTACACCCATTTCCAAAGGGGATATGCCGGAGTCAATCCTGCCAACGGAGAAGCGCTATGGTATACCAATGGTGCCAAGGATTCAACAACCAATGTGTACACCACTGCATTGCCAAGGCTGGCTTATGGAAGTGCCCTTCCCAAGTTTTATGGTGGACTTACCAATACTTTTTCCTACAACAATTTCAAACTGAGTTTCCAGGTATATATGTTCTGGGGCAATACCATGTATGACGAGTTTGGGTATTTGCAGAAATCAGATGCCAACCTCGGATTTTCTGACCAGAGCAATGGCTTGAGCAAGTATGAATATGGAAGAAGATGGACCCAGCCCGGCCAGGTTACCGATGTACCCAAGCCTGTTTTTCTGGGCACACAGTCTTCTGCCGGCAGTTATGAGAGCAGCAGGTTCCTGTATGATGGAAGTTATATCAGGTTGAGGGATGTATCCTTGTCTTACAGCTTACCGAAAGCAGCATTGGCAAAAGCAAAAATCAATTCTGCCAGGATTTACCTGAGGGGTCAGAATTTGTTCACCTATGTAAAGGACAAACGCTACAATACAGATCCTGAAGTGGGCATTGATGGCGTGATGTCTCAAAGGCCTCCTGTTTTCAGAACCTTTCTTTTCGGTGTAGACATAACCCTTTAATCATCCATAGACAAACAATCAAAAGATATTATCATGAAAAAGATATCATCAATAGTAATCCTGGGTATCGTCTTCCTTGCTTCCTGTCAGAAGGATTTTCTTGACATCCGGCCACAACAAAGTGTGTTCACCGAAGATGTGTTTTCAAGCCTTCCCACAGCAAGGGCAGCCGTCAATGGATTGTACTCCCTCATGCAATCGTATAGCTATTATGGCCGTGATGCCATGGTCATTCCGGAAGTCATTTCAGACAACATGACCAGGAGCGTAAGAACCGGTAACCGCTATACCGGCATGAATACCATGACGCATACTGCAACCGATGCCAATGTAAGCCGCATGTGGAACCAGATGTACCAGGTGGTGACCAATGCCAATGCCATCATTGCCAATGAAGAAAAACTCAAAGCAATCATTACTCCCCTGCAACAGGAAGAGTTTGGCCAGTTGATTGGAGAAGCCTATGCAGTAAGGGCTTTGGCGTATTTCGATCTTGCCAAGTTTTTTTCGAGGCCACTCAAGCATACAGCAGATGGATCTCATCTTTGCGTTCCCCTCGTATTGAAACCTATCACAAAAGTGGATGAGGTGGTTTATCCTGCAAGGAATACTGCTGCAGAAGTATACGCTCAGATTGACAAGGACATCAATGAGGCCATCAAAAGGTTGCCTGCAACAGGCAATGTCTATAACAGTGGTTCCATCAACAGCGCTTTCTTTAAGATCAGGTTGAACCGTTGGGGCACCCTGGCATTGAGGGCAAGGGTTGCCATCTTCAAGGAAGATTGGCCTACGGCAGTAGCGGCATCGACTGAGGTGATCAACTCGGGCAAATACAGCCTGTTCACGTATGGATCAATGGTGCAAGACTTTAGGACCCCCAACAACAATGAGTCCATCTTTGAAGTCACCAACAATACCAATGACAATCCAGGTACGGATTCTTATGCATACCTCTCCAGCCAGGGAGGTTATGGTGAATTGCTGGGAACCAATACTGCAATGAACAACAGGAGTACCAGCACAACACTGACCACCTTCAGGAGTTTATACGAAAGCTATACACCAACAGATGTGAGAAGACAATTTATTGCACTCGGAGACCGCAATTCTATTGGTGGTGAAAGAAATGTACCCCTCTGCTTAAAGTATACCAATATTGTTACCTACCTCGAGAACATCAAGGTAATGCGGATTGCAGAAATGTATCTTTCCCGTGGTGAGGCACTGGCGAGGTTGGCTGTACAAAACAACAGTGCCGCTTCACTTACCTCATCGCTGGCAGATATCAACCTTATCCGCAAATCAAGAGATACCGCATCATCCACCAGGCCCTATAATGCCTCATTGTTGGCAACGCCTCCTGCGGGAGCGATTCGTGCCACTGCTTTCCTGGACAGCATCATTGTTGAAAGAAGAAAAGAATTTGCCCTGGAAGGACAAAGGATTTTTGACCTCAACAGGACAAAAACAAATTATGTGAAAATCAACTCTGCAGGAAATGCTGCTTCAAGGTTGATCCAATACACAGCAACAACCAGCAGCTATTATTACAGGACCATCCTGCCAATACCTGTTACACAGGTGCAGAACAATCCGAAGATGGTGCAGAACGAAGGATTCTAAAAAATTAACAGCGTATGGATATGGTCTAGATCTCGTTTTTCAGATCATATTCATACGCTTCTTTTGAAAAGGCCATATCCATCATGTTTCTGTCGAATGCCTTTTCCTGATTGGAAAGAAATACAGTAGCTACCCCATTTCCGATAAAGTTTGTGATGGCCCTGGCCTCAGACATGAAGCGGTCAACACCCAGCAGCAATGCCAATCCTTCAATTGGTATAACATCCACAGCTGCAAGCGTTGAGGCCAGTACAATAAATCCACTCCCTGTTACGCCAGCAGCTCCCTTAGAGGTTATCATCAGGATTCCGATAATGGTCAGCATCTGCTCCAGGCTCAAGTTAACATTGAATACCTGAGCAAGAAAGATTACTGCCATCGAGAGGTAGATGGTTGTTCCATCCAGGTTGAATGAATATCCGGCAGGCACCACCAATCCTACTACAGGCTTGGCACATCCCATTTTTTCCAGTTTCTCCATCAGGGAAGGAAGTGCCGCTTCTGATGATGAGGTACCGAGCACAATCAACAGTTCTTCCTTGATATAATTGAGAAATTGCAGGATGCTGATCTTGTAGTATTTCAGGATTCCTCCCAGCACCACAAAAATAAAAACGCCCATCGTGATGTAGACTGTTAACATCAATTTACCCAAAGGCATGAGGGTGGCGATGCCATATTTGCCGATGGTGAAAGCCATTCCTCCGAAAGCACCAATGGGAGCGAACAGCATCACAATATGCAAACCCTTGAAGATGTATTTTGAGGCAAATTTCATGGGCTCAATCACCCTTTCCTTTTTGTTGAATTTGCTCAGGAAGATGCCAAAAAGGATTGAGAAAATCAGCACCTGTATGGTGAGGTTGTCTTTCAGGAATTTCAGCCATGAAAAGGCCTCAGCACTTTTGGTGAACTTGCTGATGTCCCCCCCCTGAATGGCGTTGGTGTTTACACCTGCACCCGGCTGGATGAAGTGTGCCACTACAATGCCGATGAGCAGTGCGACGGTTGTTACGATTTCAAAATAGAGGATGGCTTTTCCACCAACCCTGCCCACTTTCTTGAGGTCGTTCATGCCGCTGATACCCAGGGAAATGGTCAGAAAAATGATAGGATTGATGAAGAGTTTCACCACATCAATGAAGTATTTTCCCAATGGCTGCATGGCAACACCCTTGTCTGGGAAAAAATGACCAAGCAATGCGCCAGAACTGATGGCAAGGAGTACCCAGAAAGTAAGGTTGGTAAACAGTTTCTTCACGTTTCGGTTTTTAATGACGGAATAAAGATAAGCCATGATGTGCATGTTTTTAAGCCCATCTTAGTATACTTTTGGGAAATGAAAATCTCGGGTTTCACCATCATCCGCAATGCCATCATCAATGACTATCCGGCAGTGGAGGCCATCAACTCCATCCTGCCTGTTGTGGATGAAATGATTGTTGCCGTTGGCAAGAGTGATGATGATACGGAAGGCCTTATCAGGGGAATTGGTTCAGATAAAATCAGGATTGTACACAGCGAGTGGGACCTTTCAAAACTCCCCGGTGGCCATGTGATGGCCATTGAAACCGATAAGGCTTTTCAACACATTTCGGATGATAGCGATTGGGCTTTTTATATCCAGTGTGATGAGGTAGTGCATGAAAAGTTTCACGACAACATCAGGGCCGCCTGTGAAAAACAGTTGAATAATCCATCTGTGTTCGGATTGGTTTTTGGCTATGTTCATTTTTATGGCAGCTATGATTATTTTGGAGACAGCAGAAGGTGGTACAACAAGGAAATCAGGATCATCAGGAACAACAAGGGCATCTATTCTTTCAAGGATGCACAGGGTTTCAGGATGGATGGCAAGCGCCTGCCATGCAAACTGATTGATGCGCAGGTATACCATTATGGCTGGGTGAAAAGTCCGGAACTCATGGATCGCAAATTGCGCAGGCTCAGCAGCAACTGGATGAGCAAGTCAATGAGAGAAAGCCTTGAAAAGCGAGAAGGGATCTATAATTATGACGAGTTCGATTCATTGGAACGATTTACCGGATCCCATCCGATTGTTATGCAAAAGCGGATCAGTGAAAAGAACTGGGAGATTCAGGCGGATGTAACCCGGAAAAAGTTCACCCTCAAAAAATGGTTTTTATACCACTTGGAGAAACACACCGGTATCAGGCCCTTCACATTCCGCAATTACAAACTGGTATAGTTCATTCCATTCATCAATTGATGATGGCCGTATGCATCATTTTGCTGAAATTTGCTGTCAAGTTATAAAATAACACCCATGAAGCGTATTTTATCCGTCGTTGGTTTTTCTATATTGCTCTTTTTACAGGGCTGTGTAAAAGATCAGGTATTGACCAAGACAACCATTTACCGCCCGGTTTACAAAACCAAGGATGAGGTCAAGGCGAACATCAAAAGCAGCAATCCCATTGAGTTAACTGCTCCAGGAAAACTTTTTTACAAGGATGGATATGTGTTCCTGAATGAACTGAACAAGGGCGTGCACATCATCGATGTAAGAAACCCCGCGTCGCCAGCCAATATTGCATTTGTCCATGTGCCAGGTGCAGTTGATCTGGCTGTAAGAGGCAATATTCTTTATGCAGACATGTATACTGACCTGGTGGCAATAGACATTACCGATCCCAGGAAGGTGCAGCTCAAGACTGTTCTGCCTGGTGTATTTCCTGAGCGCTATTATTCTTCTTTTATGCCAGCGAAGGACTTGGTGATCACCGAATGGATTGCCGTTGATACGGTCTTAAAAAGCAATGAGACCATCAGCTGGGGAATGATGAAGGCGGATGTTCAAGTAATGTCTGCGTCTTCCTCTTCGCCTCCCGGCGTATCCAACGGAACGGGTGGCAGCATGGCAAGGTTTGCATTGAGTGATGACAGGATGTATACTGTTGATCATTCCAAGATGAAAGTATTCAATACCGCCATCCCAGAGAAACCTGTATATATCAAAGAATTGAGTGCAGGTGGCTGGGACATAGAAACGATTTTCCCTTTTGGCAAAAACCTGTTTTTGGGGTCCATGACTGGCATGCATATTTTTGACATCACTTCAAAAGACAATCCTTCCAAGACAGGCTCTTTCACCCATGCGCGTGTATGTGATCCGGTGATCAGTGATGGCAAGAATGCCTTTGTGACCCTGAGAAATGGTACAAAATGTGCAGGATTTATCAACCAGCTGGATGTAGTCGACATCTCAGATCTTTCCAAACCCAAATTGCTGAAGTCATATCCATTGACCAATCCTCACGGACTTTCAAAAGAGGGTGATATCCTGATCATTTGTGAAGGGGCCGATGGTGTTAAGTTTTTCAATGCAGCCGATGTGAGCAATATCAGGCAGCTTGCCCATGTAAAGGGGATGAATGCATTTGATGTGATTGCACTGGGGAAGATTGCCATGGTTTCTGCTGCGGATGCCATGTATCTTATTGATTTCTCCGTTCCTTCCAATCCGGTTGTCAAGGGAAGCGTAAGCATTAAAAAATAAGCATGGCAAACAAGCGGATTCAATTTTTCCTGCTCCTGGCTTTGCTGGGATCTGCTACAATAAATGCACAAACCAATAAGCACTGGAAACCATGGCTTGTGCCTGAGGCAGGTATCCTGGTGGGATCATATACGCTTGATCGTGATGTAAGGCTCAATGCGGGTATTGAAAAAAAAGGAATCATGCTTGGCCTGGGGGCAGCTGTTGACTATTACAGGTTTGAATCCTATCCGGTATACTTTCAGGCAAGGAAGGCGTTTGATTTCAGGAAGGTCAATCTGTTTGTGATGTCCAGTTGGGGCTATAATCTTAAATCGGGTACAGTAGCAGAACTTTCCTGGTGGGGCGGGAGAACCATTACAAAAAAATACAGCGGAGGTGTTTATGGTGAAATTGGGGGAGGAAACATGATCCGCATCAGGAAAAAAGAAAGATTGCAAGTTTCTGTTTCCTGGGTGATGAAATCTGTGCAAGAAACCTATCCATCAAGCATTTGGAATCCGGTGGATCAAAGCCTCAGAACAATTACCAACCAGGCGCGGTATAACATGCACCGAACAGCACTAAGGGTAGGATGGAAATTCTAGCCATAAAAAAAGGGGTTGAACATTCAACCCCTTTTTTATGCGTTTCAAAGTCCTTATTTCTTTTTGAATGTGTAGCGGAGCAACAACTCATGACCATTGGCACCTCCATCAAAGGTGCTGATAGGGCTGATGTAGCTATCATAACCATATCCAAGAGTGAAGTTTTTGTTGATGTTCAGGCCTGCAGACAGCATGTAGCTTTGCCTGGAACGGATACCAACTCCCCACCAGAACAGTTCACGCTCAACCCTTGCACCCGCCTGAAATTCTGCAGCACTGGTGCTGGGCAAATAAATGAGGAGCATGTTCGGAACGATGGTTGTTCCACCACCCACATCAATCCTGTAGTTGGTATGGAAGTAAAAGTGCCTGTAAAGGCGACCCTGTGCAGCAGGGGTTTGTGACCCTGTATAAAAATCGAGCTTGGATTGAACCATCTGTGCAACCGAGATACCAACCTGTAATTTTTCGTTGGTGAAAGCCAAGCCTAAACCAGCATCAAACTTTGTCCTGGTTTGTGCACCTGCAAGGATTGGGTCATTGCCCAATGTGAGGCCCAGTTTATTTTTATCAATGCCGAACTGGAACAACCTTGTTTCGATACCGATTGAAAATTTACCGGAACCATCAGACATAGGGAGATGCTTGGCAAAAGAGAACTGTGCACCTGTTCTGGAAGTAGGGCCTGTTACATCATTATAAATATAGCCACCCAATCCAATCAACTTGTCTGGAACAGCAAATGAGCCAAAAACATTGGTGGTTTTGGGACTGCCTGTGATGCCGCTCCATTGTGTACGATAGGTTGCTCCAACAAAGTTGGAGGATTGCATGCCTGCCATGGCCGGATTGTGCAATACGCCCTGTACATCATACAGGGAAGAGGTTTGCAACTGCTGCGCAGATGCGGAGGTAAAGACAATGGATAATGCAATGAGGTATATGTATTTTTTCATGTTCTGTCTTTTGAATTATCTTAAAATGGTTACATCTCCTTTTGTCTGGAATGTCTTTCCGCTAACCAGGTTGTAGGTGATGACATAGTAATAGGTTCCATCAGGGATGGGTTTGCCATCATTTGTTCCTTCCCAGTTGTTCTGGTAGTTATCACTCCTGAATACCAATTGTCCATAGCGGTTGAAAACCTTTACAGCAATGGATTTGGTACAAGCACCACCATTGGTTACCAGCCACCTGTCGTTCTGGCCATCACCATTGGGTGTGAAGGCATTTTTCACTGCAATACAATAGGGAGCAACGGTCACCAATGCATCATCGCTGCCTGAACAACCTGTGGCGTCATCAACAACGGTGAGTTTATAGGTAGTAGTGGTTGGAGGATTTACATATGTTGTGAATGATGATGCACCTGATACAATGTTCGTAGCTGGGGTCCATGCAATCGACCTGGGCGTTGCTGCAGAAGAACCCCAGAGACCGACTTCATCTCCGGCAACAATCACCTTGTCTGGTCCTGCATTTACAACTGGGGAAGGTATGGCGGCCAGGATAACTGTTTTTGAGATCGACTCACAAGCATTATCCCTGATGATGACGGTATTGTTTCCTGCTGCAGCACCAGTCAATACATTCGATGATTGGAATGCACCGCCGTTCAGGCTGTAGCTGTAAGGGGCAATGCCACCGATTGCGGTTACTGTGATGGTTCCATTGTTGATATTGGTACATGATGGTGTTGAGGTTTCAGTGGTGGAAACTTTCAGGAGTGTTGTATCACCAAACTCCATCATTGGAGCACCACTGATGTTTACACCTGTAACAAACAATCTTCTGTTGGCTACGGGTGTTCCTGCAGGTACAGTCTTTGGTGCAAAGGCCATTGTTTCAAAAATATTGCCGGTTGGAGGAATCTCCATGTTCCAGGTAGCGCCACCATTATTGGTTGATACCATTGTACCAGGTGTTCCAATGTAACCATTGTTGACATCATGCATGAGGATGGCATTCAGGTTTCCAACAGGAAGGGTTGCCAGGTTGTTGGTGATATCTGTCCAGGTGGTTCCACCATTAACAGATTTGTATACCACCTTTCTGGGGAATCCGTTTCCTGTAACAAAAACAGTATTGTTGTCCAGGGCAAAAATCTCGGTATAGTTCATGGTAGCGTTCAAAGCCGGGAATGGGCTGATGTTGGTCCATGTGGTTCCTCCATTCGTAGTCTTGTAAACAGCACCCCTGTTTCCTGATACATATCCAATGGTATTGCTGGGGAAGAAGATCTTGCTCATGGTTGGAGCGGTTGATCCTACGGGGAACCCGCCAATCACCTGCCATGATGCGCCATTGTTGATAGACCTGATGATATTCGAAGTACGGCTGGCTGCCGCAACGCTGAAGGCGCTTGAGGCAACAACAATCACAGTATCCTTACCAAAGGCCACAACATCCTGAAGTTGTAGGTTGGGATTGGAGTAAAGAGGATCCATGGTGGTTCCCTTGTCTAATGAACGGTAAAGGGAGCCTGCATTGGTTGCAAAATAAGCCTTGTCAACAGCAGGATAGGCAAGGGCAGTGATGTTGATGTTCAGGTTGGCAAAATCACGCCTCACCTTGTCAGTCCATGTTTTACCGCCATCTGTTGTAACGGTTACTGATCCACCACCAGTAGCAATACCATTGTTACAGTCTGCGAATTCAATCTCAAAATAGCTGGCTGATGCAGGAGTGGTTTCATAATTGGTTGCCCATTTTCCACCGGCACTGGAATCAGCGCAGACTCCGAAAGTTCCCATGGTCAGGAATTTTCCGCTGGGAGAAATGTCCATGGCCCAGGTTCCATTTCCACTGAAGTTTTTACCCTGTGGCAGTGAACCCTCCATTCTCCAGTTTACGCCATTGTCGGTTGAAGTGGCCATCAGTCCAAAATTACCTGGTGCATGCAGTTTGCCATTCGGGGCTCTTACAATCCTGTAAGGGTTAGAGATCAACAATGTTTGAACCCTGGGAATGGATACAATTGGGTTTACGGGAGGGAAGGGGAAGTTCAGTGTTGTGTACCGCCCTTTTTCAAATCTTCCTGGAACAGCCACATTGGCTGTACTGTCGTTTCTGCCGGTTTGCACCCTGAGTACAATATTGTTGTTGAAAGACATCATCAGAACAGTTGAGTCATTGATGATATGCAGTGCCCTCATGGTTTGGGTACTGTTTCCAGGTGATCCGTAGCGGGTAGTATTGGTTACGGCTCCTGCAGGAACGCCATTATACCCCAGTCTTTCTTTAGAGGTTGAATAGTCGGTGAGCGTGCCATTGTCAAACTTCCAGAGCAAACTTGAATGGTGGGATCCGCTTGAAGTCGTTGTACCATTGGGTATTCCTGTAGCCGATACAGCAGGATGGCGTTCAAATGTACTTAGGCCAGAACCAGAAACATATCCAAGCCTGTCATTGACAAACTGGATGGCATAAATTTCCTTGTCTTTTGCGGTAACATTAATGATGATGGGTGCCAGGCTGGGATTGTTCACATAGCCAATCCTTGATTTGCCACCCATGGGGGCAGCCATTGAATCCCAGGTATTCCCGCCATTTCTGGTGAAATACAATTTTGGCAGGGAATCGGGCGTATTGTGCTGACCACCAATGTATCCGGTATCCTTGTTAACAAACCAGACGGCATTGATGTTTCTCCCCTTGTTGAACAATGGTGTTCTCACCAGGTTCCAGGTCTTTCCGCCATCGGTTGTTTTGACCATGGCACCACCTGTGCCTACTGCGTAGGCAATGGTTGTGTTAACAGCATGTATATCATTGAAAGAAGGTCTGGTGATTGGCCCAGCTGCTGTTGGAAAGGTGAAAGCCCCATAGGTCCAGCTTTTTCCACCATCTGCAGACCTGGCAATTCCGCCTTCTGATCCAACACCAAGAATATTGTTGTCGTCCAGGAATTCTACGTCAATGATGGTGAATCCAAAGGGTTTGGGATTGCTGAAACGCCATTTGTTTGTATCATAAGTACCTTGTGCTGAGGCGAAGGTTGAAACAAGGATTGCACAAAGTGCAAAAAAGAGATGGAACATCCTTGCGGAGTGTCGGTTCATCATGTTGGTCAGTTTTGGTTGTGAATTGGTTAATTCCCGTAAAGCGCCCAAGTTAGTAAAATTCTCAGTTTTCACAAATTATTAAGAAAACAACCCCTGATTGCTTAAATTTGCCAGCTATGCGCAGAACCAGGCACTATTTTCTAATCCTTTTGCTTTTTGCTTGCAATGCAATTGCAGCACAAGACAAATCGAATTGGGGAAAGGAGTTTTGGCTGGGATATGGTTTCAATTACAGTTTCAACAATGAGTCTCCTGTCAATGGACAGGAACTTCAACTCTATATCAGTGCTTCTCAGGCGGCCAATGTTACGGTTTCCATCAACAGTACTGGCTGGACCAGAACCTTTGCCATTCCGTCAAACACAGTAGATTTTTCGGTGATTGTTCCCAAAACCGGACCTGAAGATGCCAGGATTACGGGAGAAGGGCTGTTCAAGAAAGGAATCCAGATAAAAAGCGATGTACCCGTAGCGATATATGCACACCAATACAATACGATGGTATCTGGGGCTACCATGCTGATGCCCGTAGAAACCTATGGGTATACATATTATTCAGTCAACTATGCCCAAACACAATCAGGTTCAAATCCTCCGGGCAGTTACAGTACAACGGTACAAAATGGACCAGAGTGGTATTCCTGGTTCTTTGTGGTTGCCCCGGAAGACAGTACCAAAATACTGATCACCCCCTCAGATACAACCCGTTTGGGATGGCTTCCTGGTCAATCCTATACCATTACACTCAACAAAGGAGAAATCTATAGTGTAATGGGGAAGCTGGGTTCCGGCTCTTTGTTGTACCAGGCCAGCAAGGACATGACGGGCAGCAAGGTGGTTTCTGTGCCGGGAGGCGATGGAAACTGTCATCCCATTGCGCTTTTTTCAGGTTCTGGGGGTATCCGGCTTTGCCGGGGCGATGGCGGTGAATACATGGGACAGCAAATTTTCCCATCCCAGGCCTGGGGCACCCGTTACCTCACCTATCACATGATCAGCAATACGCAAACCGATGTAAAGGCCCCCTTTATGAATTTTTACCGGGTCTGTGTCTTGGATCCTACAACCGTTGTCAAACGCAATGGGGTGGTGATGACCGGACTTGTCAAGAATTTCTACTATGAATTCAACAGCAAGACGGGAGACTTTATTGAGGCTGACAAGCCCATCATGGTTGCACAGTATACCCCCAACGCCAATGAGTGTGCTACCATGAACAGCATCAGTTATGGAGATCCGGAAATGATCTATCTGAGCCCGATTGAACAGGGTCAAAAATCTATTTTGTTTTATACCACACGCAAGTCATACATAGATTATGTCTATGTGAGCATTTATATCCCCACAGGGGGCATCTCTTCCTTGAAGCTTGATGGCGTTGCTATTCCGCCAGAGAACATCATTCCTCATCCCAGGATTCCCGGCTACTCCGTTGCTGTGGGCAGGATATTGGGAGCAGCAGCGCAGCATACGGTGAGCTCAGATTCAATTTTCAATGCAACGGTGTATGGCATAGGGTTGTTTGAAAGCTATGGATACAATGCCGGAACATTGCTCAACAACCTGGATGCCTATACCAGCATCAAGAACCGCTACAGCAACCAGGCTACAGCAGATTCTTCAACCTGTTTGGGTACGGAGTTCAATCCCAGCATCAGGGTGGCGTACAAGCTCAGTTCCATCAAATGGAGGCTGAGTGCGGTGCCGGCACTCAATATCACCAAAGACTCCACTGTGATTGCTCCGGTACCTGTGGCGGTAACCAAAATATTTGGAAGGAATTATTATACATACACCTATGGCCAATACCTGAAGCTTTCCACTACGGGGCAGTTCAAAATTCCGGTGACCTATTTTGCTGATGACATTGACAAATGCGATCAAAAAAGAGATACCGTTGTTGTGGTAACCGTAAAAAATGGACCAAGGGCGGATTATGCCTTGCCTGCAGTCAGTTGCATTGGGAATACCGTCAGCCTGAGCGGTACCAACACCGTGGCAGGATTTACTATCGTGGGATACAAATGGGAGTTTCCCGATGGCAGCAAGGCGGACACCAAGGATGTGACCAGGATCTTCCAGCAAGGGGGCGATAAACCCATCAAGCTGATTGTCATTGCTGACAACGGTTGTTCTGCTGATACCCTGAAAAAACTTTTTGTATCCGATCCTTCTGCATTGACCTTTGCCATCAGCGGAAAGCCTTGTATAGACAGCAGCCTTTCCTTTGCCTCTTCCATACCCAATGGTCAGGGTGTTTCAGCCACCTGGTACTGGGATTTTGGTGATGGCCAAAAGGCCAGCAGCAAGTCAACCCATATAGGATCTCACCAATACAAGGTGGCCAGTTCCAACATTCCTGTGAAGCATTGGGTGGTATTGGACCAGGGTTGCAACAGCGATACCACAACAAAGAATGTTCCTGTTGTTAATGCTCCTCCGGTTGCAGACATGAGCATTGCTGCAGACAGCTTTTGCATAGGGTCCCTGATCAATTTTCAGCCCAACAACCTTGGCAATATCAGTTCCTGGAAGCTTGATTTGGGAGATGGAAGGCAGGTAAGCAAGCCATCCCCCTACAAGCATCGCTATCTTTCCCCCAAAACCTATACGGCATCCCTGGTGGTCACCAGCAAAGAAGGGTGTGGTTCAGCACCTTTCAACAAGTCTGTCATCATCCATCCTCCACCGGCCATCAATGCGGGTACAGACAAATACATCAAGAAAGGGAATGCTGTAACAATGGACGCAAGTATTTCCAATCCTGCCGCTTATTCTTTTCTTTGGACGCCTGCACAATACCTGGACAAACCCAATACCCAGAACCCCATATGTAAACCTGATGCAAACGTCACTTACCTGTTGTTTGCTGTTAACAACCAGACCCTTTGCAGTGCTGCCGATACTGTGAAAGTTTTTCTCCTCTCTGATGTAGACATTCCCAATACGTTTACGCCCAATGGGGATGGGGTCAATGATACATGGGATATCCGTTTCCTCAACCAGTACAGGAATGCACAGATAGACATTTACAATACTGCGGGTCAGGTCATCTTCAGGTCTTATGGATACAGTGTTCCATGGGATGGAAAAAGGAATGGAGCCAAGATGCCGGATGGGACATATTATTATGTGATCGATCTTGGTGACGGAAGCAAGAGAATAGCAGGATATGTAACCATCCTTCGATAACTGCCTGATCAATGCAAATGGTTCGCACAATTTTCATGATCTTATTTTTGCTGACTCAGTCTGTTGGCACCTTGCTGGCACAAGACCGGTCCAACCGCGGAAAGGAGTTCTGGTTGGGCTATGGTCACAATGTGATGTTCAATCCAACTGCTGGCAACAACAGCCAGACCCTTGTATTGTACATCTCAACTGTTTTGCCGGCAACCGTTGTGGTTTCCATACCCGGAAATGGCTGGAGCCAAACGGTGGTTATTCCTGCCAACAGCGTAGATGCATCGGTTGTCATTCCCAAAACTGGTTTGCAGGATGCAAGGTTAACAGGGGAGGGAATTTTCAACAGGGGCATTCATGTAAAGGCTGACGTGCCGGTTGTATTGAATGCGCACCAGTACGGACTGAACTCTTCCGGCGCCATGATGGTCATGCCCAGTGAAACCTATGGATACAATTATTATTCCGTCAATTGCAAACAGGTATCCAATGTGGATTATAGCCATTCCTGGTTTTATGTTGTTGCACCGGAAGACAACACGAGAATCGAGGTCATCCCTTCAGGCACTACTGAAAGTGGACGCCCAGCTGGTCAGCCATTTACAGTCGATCTCAAAAGGGGAGAAATCTTCAATCTGTTTGGGAAACGTCTTCGCTATGACAGTGGCGTAGACATGACTGGAAGCAAGATTCTTTCCATTGCGGGCAGTGATGGAAAATGTCATCCAGTGGCAGTATTTTCTGGATCCAGCCGCAATACACTGTGTTTTGGAAACGGAGGAGACATCATGCAGCAGCAGGTTTTCCCCTCCAATACCTGGGGCACCCGCTACCTGACCTATCATACCCTGGCCAATGCCAACTCAGACCTGGTAACACCATTTTTAAATATTTACAGGGTGGTTGTGCAAGATCCTTCCACCGTTGTAAAAAGAAATGGAACCTTGATGACCGGGTTGATCAATAATTTCTACTATGAATTTTCCAGCAATTCTGGTGATTATATTGAGGCTGACAAGCCCATCCTTGTTGCACAGTTTATGCCCTCCTCCAATGCCTGTGCAAGTGATGCCACCAACCCCTATGGTGACCCTGAAATGTTTTATTTGAGCCCCTTTGAGCAGGGCATAAAAAATGTTACTTTTTATAAAACCAGGAACCAATACATCGACTTCAATTATGTGAGTCTTCTGCTTCCTGCTGCAGGAATTTCCTCTTTGCGGGTGGATGGGAAAACTGTTGATCCGCTCAACGTCATCCGCCATCCCGTCAAAAATGATTATGCTGTTGCGGTTGTCCGTTTGCTGGGAGCCGCCGGACAGCACAATGTTTCATGCGACAGTGCATTCAATGGCATGGTCTTTGGGCTGGGCTATTATGAAAGCTATGGCTACAATGTTGGCACACGTGTAAACAACCTGAATGCCTACGCCACCATAAAAAATACCAAAAGTATTTTGCCTGGTGTAGATTCATTTACATGCATCAACACTCCCTTCAAAGCCAGTATCAAAGTAGCCTATAAGTTGAACAGGATACACTGGAAATTCAGCAAGGCAGCTGGCCTTAACATCAAGGCCGATTCCATCATCAACAATCCTGCCCCAATAGATTCTGCCTTGGTTTTTGGCAGAAAGTATTATGGCTACAGTGTTACAGCTGATCTCAAATTTTCTGGTGCAGGAAATTATAGCATTCCAGTTACCTATGCCTCTTCGGATCTTGACAACTGTAGCAAGACAGAAGATACCGTCATCCAGGTGGTGGTAAGGGATGGTCCCAGGCCTGCTATCACTGCGCCGGCTGTCCTTTGCATGGGCAAAGAAGCCAGTTTCATTGGAACCAACAATGCCCAAGGTTTTACTGTGGTTTCCCACCAATGGGATTTTCCTGACGGAAGCCAGGGGAATGCCAGGGATGCAAAAAAAATCTTTACTACTGCGGGCAACAAGATCATTCGATATGCTGTGTTGACAGACAATGGCTGTATGGCTGATACAGTAGCTTCAGTGCTTGTTGTTGACCTGTCTGCAGTGGCAGTAACGAAGAATGGGAAGCCTTGTGTTGACAGCACCATACAGTTTGTTTCCTCCATTCCATCTGGATCAAATACAGGGGTAACCTGGTTTTGGGACTTTGGCGATGGGCAGCGGTTCAGCAACAAGTCCAGCCACCTGGCAGCATACGCATACAAAAAAGCAATGAAAGGGTTTTCTGTAAAGCATTGGATTGCATTTGACCAGGGCTGTACCAGTGATACCGCGTTGCATGCGATACCATCCATCAACAGCGCACCCATGATCAGTGCTGGCCCTGATCTGTATATCAAGAAAGGAAGTGCTGCCCCGCTACAGGCAAGTATTCCCAATCCCATCCAGTACCAATTTGTTTGGAGCCCATCCACTTTTTTAAACCAGGTTAACTTGCTCAATCCTTTGTGCTCACCAGATGTCGATATGGTCTATACTGTACAGGCCACCGACACACAAACTGGTTGTGCTGCCAAGGATACACTGCAAGTAATTGTCTTGTCAGCGATAGACATCCCCAACACATTTACGCCCAACGGGGATGGCATCAATGATACCTGGAAAATCCTTTTTCTGGCACAGTATAAAAATTGTCGGATGGAAGTGTACAATACTGCCGGGCAAATCATCTATCAATCTGTTGGGTATGCTGTTGCATGGAATGGAACCCGGAATGGTGCGCCCATGCCTGCCGGTACGTATTATTATGTGATTGATCTCGGTGATGGCAGCCCAAGGCGACCCGGATACGTTACAATTTTGCGATAAAAAAGAGCGCCGCGGGATACCCGCGGCGCTCGTATTAAAAATCAACCCTGATATCAAATCAATAACTCAGGAAGGATGCCAATGTTCTTGCGGTAGCACCTGTAGTTGTGCGGTAGCTTCCCCTGAAAATAACGGTATAGTTTCTTTTGGCAGTGGCCACCAATCCGTTCAATTGGGTCAGATTGTTTGTAGTACCCGTTGGACGAACATACAAGGTGTCGCTGAAGTTAGCCCTGAATGAAATGAAATCAGTAACAGCAGCGGTACTGATGTTGGTGAAAAGATTTGCCTGCTGTTTTTGTGAGAAAATATCTACGTTGGGTATTGCTGTTGTGCTGAAAGGAAAGTTGGCAAACCTGATTCTTGCAGCCGTATCATTGAACACCTGGATATTGTCTTGGATCAGCCTAAATTTTGGGGCGTTCAATGAATCGTAAGCAAAAATGGTATAGTAGCTGCCCCCAACCATTGGCGCACTGAAGCTGATGGGGTATTGTGTGCTTGGTGTAAGCGTATCCCTGATGGCAATGGCCCTGGTTCCAGCAGCCAAAGCAGCGTAGGATGGAGACAGGCTCGGGAACAAACCACCATAGGCGATGGTAGCACCATTCAGGGGAACCAGGTCTGAATAGATATAGGTCCTGTTGGAATTGATGATGGCATTGTGAAACTTCACAAAAGCCGTGTTGCCAAGGTTGGTCTGTTCTGTAAGTAGTGACTTGTATTCTTTCTCACAACCCCCCAGCATGATCATGCACACAAGGGCTATGGTGATTGATTTGATGTTCATTGAAAATTTCATGATGATGATTTTAGTCTGGTGATCTATTTCAGAGAGAACCATTGTTCTTTGGTATGGTAATCAAGGGCAATGGCGCCAATCCTTGTCAGTTCAGCAACATTATAGAGATACTCTGAGTTGAAACGGGGTCTCGCTCTGTAAGCCAACTTATTGCTGTTGTTGATGAAAAGATCGATACCTGAGGGCGTTACAAAATCAGCATATACCTGAACACCAGTTGAGGGGTCCAGATCTGTGTAGTGAAATCTTCTCATGTCAACCCAGGTTTCGTGCATCCCAAAACCATAGAGGGCTATGTATTTCTGCAGCATGATATGGCTCAAGGAAAGCGATGCTGCCGGAGGCACTACAACAGGGTTGGCCAGAAACGCAGCTTTGATGGCGGGCGTCATCAGCCTGGGTGCTGGTACGCCGGCATTATAGTCTGTGTTCAAATGGTCTATGTTGAGGCTGATGCCATCTGCATAGGCTGTTCTGGCAGAAGCGCGATCTCCTTTGCGGAGATAGGCCTCGGCCAGCATGAACTTGTTTTCGCTCGCAGTAATGATGGGGAATGGCGAACCGTTCTTGAAGATATAACGACAGGTTGCATCAGATGTAGGCGCAGCAGCTGAACTGAATGCCTGACCCCAGAAGCTTTGTGGTTGGTCTGCTGTAACCAATCCGCTTGCTCCTCTGTTTGGTTTGATTCCCCTGATGGTTCCATTGGTGTTTTCCCTCAGCATATAGAAAGATCTGGGATCTGTAACACCCGTGAAACGGGAGTTCAATCCGTTCATGAGGTTGGCGATGTATTCTGTTTGGCGCAATGCACCTGCATTATTCCTGACAGGCCCATAGAAGTTGGAAGTGCCTGTGATGCCTGTGTTGGCAAACTTACAAGTGGCATTGTCATTATTTGCATTGATGCCCAATAATGCGTATTTGATCACTGAATCTGGCTTGTACTCAGCCTTGTTGCTGAGGTGATTGAATGACCTGGCCATGACGGTGTAAACAAACTTTTTCCATTTG
>CANEWJ010000007.1 GCA_947442625.1 Chitinophagaceae bacterium | reverse complement strand
TCCCTTCAACAGGTTCGGGCAACAGAACAATTATGTTCGGCATGTGTCAGAAAACATCATGGTATTCTTTTTCAATGCAGACGGGAAGTTGCGCTGGAGCAATACTGTCAGGAAAAACCAATACGACGATAACTCAGACTCCTTCATCTCCTACCAGCTTTTCAATACTGGCAATGACCTGCGCTTTCTTTTCAACCAGAAAGAAAAACGAGAGTTGTTGTTGAACTCTGCCACAATAGACGCAGAAGGAAAAATAAAGCGGCAACCTACCTTGAAGAACCTCAACAGGGACTATGAATTCATGCCCAAATTCGGAAAACAGGTTGGGCTCAGACAAATTATCATGCCCTGCATGTACAAGAACTATATTTGCTTTGCAAAGATAGAATTTTGATCAAGCAACGTGATAGGAATTTTTAAGCATAACAACCCCCTTTCCCTGCTGCTGCTGGGTTTGCTGGCCCTTTTGCCGGCAATTACCGTAGACGCAACCCTGAATGCTGCAGTGCCTGCAGCCACTACTGCCATTTTCAAAGCATTGTCTGCATACCTGTCTTTTGTTGACAGATCCAACGGTATGCTGGGGAAAATAATGTGCACATCAATATTGCTAGCGGAAGCACTAATCTTCAATAAGATCATTGCAGACCACAAGCTCATGGAAAGGGCAGGCTTTATTCCTGCCATGTCTTTCTTGCTGCTCAATGCCTTGCTGCCTTTTCATACAACCCCGATTTTTTTGGTGCTGAATGGAATGGTGCTCATTGTTTTCAAGCTGTTCATTACCATGTATAAGGAAAGCAATGCCAACAACAAACTGCTGTTAACAGGTTTTATTGTTGGTTGTATGGCATCAATGAATACAGGCTTTTTGATCCTGTTTTGCTGGACTGTCATTGGTATCATGATCATGCGGCCTGCCTCAATCAGGGAATGGCTGCACGCCACTACAGGTTTTATCCTGCCCTTCTATTTCATTTTCTCCGGCTTGTACCTGCTTGACACACTGAATGTATCAATGGTTTTTCCTCCTGTTTCAATGGATTTTACATTGCCATCGCTGAGCCCTTTGGCATGGACCAAGACCAGCCTGTTTTTACTCTTGCCTTGGATCGGCATGTTTTCTTACAACATACAAATTGGTAAAATGATGATCCAGGCCAGAAAAGCATACCTCATCATGCTGATCCTTATCCTGGCCACCCTTGTGATCTGCCTGTTTTCCATCAAGGATATGTCAACAACACTGACATTAATGCTTGTGCCTTCGGCATTCCTGTTTTCGCCGTTGTTTCTTGCCTTCAAGAAAAATTTTATCCCCAACTTAATCTTTCTGACCCTGATAATTCTTTCATTGCTGCGTTAAAATTGAAACTGCAGGAAACACATTGGATGAAAGGTCATAAATTTGTACAAATTGTAATCCAATGAAATTTGGTGTCGTTGTATTTCCGGGGTCCAATTGCGACCGTGACATGATAGGCGCTTTAAGGGATGACCTTGGTCAGGAAGTGATTGAGCTCTGGCACAAAGACAATGATCTTTCCGCTTTTTCGACTGAAGATTGCATTGTGTTGCCAGGGGGATTCTCCTATGGTGATTACCTCCGTTGTGGAGCCATTGCCCGTTTCAGCCCGATGATGCAACAGACCATTGCCTTTGCCCAGCGTGGCGGAAAAGTGCTTGGTGTCTGCAATGGATTTCAGATTCTTTGCGAATCTGGGTTACTTCCAGGTGTTTTGCTTAAAAATGCCAACCAACAGTTCATTTGCAAGAATGTTCATATCATAGGAAAAGAGAACAGGGCGCTCAAGATTCCCATCGCCCACGGCGAAGGACGTTTCCAAGCCGATGAAGCCACCATTCAATCCATCATGGATAACGATCAGGTTATTTACCGGTACTGTGATGAAAATGGGAACATCAGGCCCGAAGCCAACCCCAACGGTACGCTGCATAACATTGCAGGAATTTGCAACAAGGAAAGGAATGTATTTGGCATGATGCCACACCCCGAAAGGGCCTGTTCTAGTAAAATTGGCAATACCGATGGAGTCAGTGTTTTCAATACCCTTCTGCTTCAGCATGTCAAAGATGCTGTAAGCGCCTAAACAATACCAAATGAAAAAATATATTTCCTTTTTATCGGTCCTTTTTTTGGCCCTCTCTTTTTCAGGTTTTGCCCAAATGGGATCTGCAAAACAGGTAAGCTGGACGTTTGCTTCCAAAAAAATTGGTGACAAACGCTATGAAGTGAGGATGACTGCAACAATTTCAGGCAATTACCACCTCTATGCGCAGGTTGCCGGGGTGGAAGGCCCAGTTCCAACCACCATTACATTCACGCCCAACCCCTTGTTGAACCTGGATGGCAAGCCTATGGAGCAGGGAAAGAAAATCACCAAGATGGAAGAAGCCTGGGATGGCAAAGTAAACTTCTATGAAAAGACCGTAACCTTCGTACAGGTGGTGAATGCAAAGACAAAAGCAAAAACAAGCCTCAATGGCAAAATAGAATTCATGGTCTGTAATGATGAACTCTGTCTGCCGCCGGCTGAGGTTCCCTTCAAGATTGCCATTGGCGGTTAGAAATCAATTCTTATGAAAAAAACAGTCCTCCTGGGGTTGCTGTTCTCCCTGTTTTTTGTACAGTTTTCAACTGCACAGGAAACCATACAAGCCATTGAATGGAAAGCCGTTTCCAAGAAGACTGCCAATAAAAAATATCAGCTGTTCTTCTCCACTGAAAACAAAAACAACTGGGAGATCTATGCCCCGGATGTCAATTTTGATGGCATCCCCGCTGGTGGATTGATCCTGCCCGATTCAGCGATCATCACTATACAACCCCTGAAAGCCGGCTCAACAGGTGAAACAGTAAAAAGCACACTCTTTGAGGGAAGGTCTTTTGAAGTATTCAAGAAAAATGCCCAATTTGTTGCTGAAATTGAATTCCCTTCTACCGTACCCGCCAACCTTCAGGTAACCCTGAATTATTCCTACGGAAAGGATGAATCTTTTTTTCCTGGCGAAGCCGCATCATTTGAGGTTGCATTGGAAGGTGGCGCAGCGACCAACACAAGGATCCTGATTCCTGGACTGGACCCCAATAAGCCCCTTCAGGACTGCGGTGCTCCAGTGTCAAAGGAAGACAACAGCCTGCTCACCATTTTTCTGCTGGGATTCCTGGGAGGACTTTTTGCCTTGCTCACCCCCTGTGTTTTCCCCATGGTACCCCTTACCGTTTCCTACTTCACCAAACATGGCGGAGACAAGAAGAAGGGCAAACGCCTGGCCATTGTATACGGTTTGTTCATCTTTTTAATTTATGTGTCCTTCAGTATTCCATTTCACCTCATGGGCAATGTGAATCCAGCCATTTACAATGACATCGCAACGAATGTTTACCTGAACACAGCTTTCTTTGCCATCTTCATCTTTTTTGCCATTTCTTTTTTCGGCTATTTTGAAATTACACTTCCCGGAAACCTGGCCAATGCTGCCAATGCAAAACAAGGCTCCGGACTGGCTGGTGTATTTTTCATGGCACTCACCTTGGCCATCGTATCCTTCTCCTGTACAGGACCCATTCTTGGAACGCTGCTGGTGGGTACTGCAACGCAGGGAGCATGGCCACTGACCGCAGGTTTGGCAGGATTTGGCGTGGCACTGGGACTTCCATTTGCCTTGTTTGCGCTTTTCCCTCAATGGCTGAACACCTTGCCCAAGAGTGGCAGCTGGTTGAATACGGTAAAAGTAGTCTTGGGATTCATTGAACTTGCCTTGGCTTTGAAATTCCTTTCCAACGCGGATCTGGTGGCCCATTGGTCTATCATCAAAAGGGAGGTATTCTTTGGCATCTGGGTCCTCATTTTCCTCTCCCTTTTTGCCTACCTCATGGGATGGATCAGGTTCCCGCACGACAGCAAAGGAGAAAAAATTTCCCTTTCCAGAAAACTATTTGCTTTTGCTGTATTGGCTTTTACCCTTTATATAGCACCCGGTGTCACCAATACAAAATGGGCCAATATCAGCCTGGTCAGCGGCTTTCCGCCACCCGTTTGCTATAGCATTTACAATCAGCCTGTAAACTGCGATGAGCCCCTAAAAGATTATGAAGAAGCACTGGCGCTTGCAAAAAAACAAAACAAGCCCCTGTTGATTGACTTCACTGGTTGGGCCTGTGTCAATTGCAGGAAGATGGAAGAAAATGTATGGACAAAAGCTGAAGTGCAGGAGTTGATGGAGAAATATGTGCTGGTTTCACTCTATGTGGATGATAAACAAGTACTGCCTGCAGAGCAGCAAATGGTCTACACCACAAAAACTGGCGCAACCGTCAATATCAAAACAGTTGGCAACAAATGGAGTCAATTCCAGACAGAAAATTTCAATGCTACCTCGCAGCCCTGGTATGTGGCCATTTCTCCAGACGAAAAATTGCTGACCGCCCCTGTAGGGTATACCCCTGATGCATCAGCCTATGTACGCTGGCTGAAATGTGGGCTGGATGCCTTCTCCAGTGCTTCAAAATAAGAGAGGGACCGAAAACGGTCCCTCGTGCTGCTTATGAGAAAAACTATCTTTTAGAGTGACACCTGGTACTCAACCATTAATTTTCTGAGGTTGATCAAGCCGTAACGCATTCTTCCGAGTGCTGTATTGATGCTGCAATTGGTCTTGTCTGCAATTTCTTTGAAGCTGAGGTTGGCGAAATGCCTGAGCACAATTACTTCCCTTTGGTCTTGTGGAAGCATGTCAAGCATTTGGCGAACATGTTCATGGCTTTGGATTCTCATGATAACCCCTTCAACACCTTCCTCAGAATGGTTGAGGTTCTCAAAAATATCATGATCGCCATTGCTGTGTACAATTGGTGTCCTCTTCACTCTCCTGAAATGATCCACACAGAGGTTGTGCGCAATCCTCAACGCCCATGGGAGAAATTTGCCCTCATCGGTATAGCTTCCAGAACGAAGGGTATCAATGATCTTGATAAATACCTCCTGAAAGATGTCTTCAGCCAGGCTCCTGTCTTTGACAAGGATGACGATAGAAGTGAAGATTCTGTCCTTGTGCTTTTTGATCAACTCTTCCAAGGCAATGGAATCGCCGTTAACAAAAAGCGTAATCAGTTGTTGGTCAGTCAGGTTAATGGAGGATTTCATGGCGTGGTTTTTGTTTTCTTGGATTGGATTGGATGATATCTTTTCGTTAATATCATACGGTAAAGCTAAAACTTTTTGACTGCCATCAGCATTTTGAGCACTCCAATTTAGACAATTACGTATTTACGTGTAAGCAGCATAAGCGTATAAATGTCAATGCCCTGGTAAAGGCGGGGAAAAGTACTCGACCCAATGAAGCAACTTTAATTTTATATTTGTAATTCATTATGCCAAAACCCGCAACAGCAAAGGAAAAGAAGAGACCAGGAAAAACAATATTGCCCAGCGACTCGATTCATATCCAGGGAGCGCGCATGCACAATCTACGGAATGTTTACGTAGAAATACCAAGGAATAAGCTCGTTGTGGTAACCGGTGTTTCCGGTTCAGGGAAATCATCCCTGACCATAGACACCCTGTTTGCAGAGGGTCAAAGAAGGTATGCAGAGAGCCTGAGCGCCTATGCTAGGCAATTCATGATGCGCATGGACAAGCCGGATGTTGATCATATTGCTGGACTCTGCCCTGCTGTTGCCATTGAGCAAAAAGTAATCACCAGAACACCCCGTTCTACCGTGGGCAGCATGACAGAAATTTATGATTACATGCGATTGCTTTTTGCCAGGGTAGGAAAAACGTACTCCCCCATTTCTGGCAATGAGGTTAAAAAAGATGACGTACGGGATGTGCTGGATTTCATTAAAAAATGCAAGGCCGGAGACAAACTTTATTTGCTTTCGCCATTCCCAATAGGAAGCAAGCGAAAACCTGCAGAGGAATTGGGAATTTTGATGCAGAAAGGATTTTCAAGGCTGTTTGACAATAGCGCTGGAGAGATCCTGCAGTTGGAGGAATTGCTCGAAGAAAAAAAATGGAAGCCAAGCCGTGAAACCTATTTGTTGATTGACCGTTTTGTGGCCAAGGATTTTGATGAAGATGAAGAGAACCGAATCCTGGACTCCTTGTCCCTGGCCTTTTATGAAGGCGAGGGTGCGCTTTACATCAAAAAAAATGACAAGGACCCCCATCGGTTTTCCAACCTTTTTGAACTGGATGGAATGCGCTTTGAAGAACCAGTTCCCAATCTTTTTTCCTTCAACAATCCTTATGGTGCCTGCCCGCTCTGTGAAGGCTATTCCCAGATCCTTGGCATTGATCCAGACCTTGTGATTCCTGATCACCGTTTGAGTGTTTTTGATGGTGCCGTGGCTCCTTGGAAGGGAGAGAAAATGAACTGGTGGAGAGAACAATTCATCAAAACATCGAAACAATTTGACTTCCCAGTGCACAGGCCCTATGCCGATCTTACCCAAGCACAGAAAGACCTTTTGTGGAAGGGAAGCAAACCCGCCTTGGGCATCAACCAGTTTTTCAAAGAAGTGGAAGAGAACCTTTATAAAGTTCAGTTCAGGGTCTTGCTTTCAAGATACCGGGGCAGAACCTTGTGCACGTCTTGTGAAGGTTACCGCCTCCGAAAAGATGCCCTGTATGTAAAAGTCAACAACAGGCATATCGGTGAACTCTGCAGGATGCCGGTCAGAGACCTGGCCAATTGGTTCAAAGCGCTTAAACTTTCTGCTTACCAGGAAAGCATTGCCAAAAGGATCCTGATTGAAATCAACCAGCGCGTGGACACGATGCTGGATGTTGGACTGGGTTATCTTTCCCTGGAAAGATTGGCCAATAGCCTCAGTGGAGGAGAAAGCCAGCGCATTCAATTGACGCGTTGCCTGGGGAGCAACCTCACCAATTCTCTTTATATCCTGGATGAACCCTCCATAGGGCTTCACAGCAGGGATACAGAACGCCTGATCAAGGTATTGAAGAACCTCCGAGACCTGGACAATACTGTAGTGGTGGTGGAACATGATGAGCTGATGATGCGTGAAGCAGATCACATTATTGACATGGGGCCACTGGCCAGCCATCAGGGTGGAGAAGTGGTGGCAGAAGGCAACTACAATGAATTGATCAAATCACCAAAAAGCCTGACCGCTGCATACCTGAGGGGCGATATGGCGATTGAGGCACCTGAGCAGATTCGTCCCTGGAAAAATTATATCCGCATTGAAGATGCGTATGAAAACAACCTGAAACATCTTGATGTGGATTTCCCATTGGGCATTTTCACGGTGGTCAGTGGCGTGAGCGGAAGCGGGAAAACAACATTGGTGAAAAGAATTCTGTTTCCAGCAATGGAAAAAAGAATCTGTGGGATATCAGACCGACCAGGCGCGCACAAACAAATTTCAGGCAACCCTGACATGATTAAGCAGGTAGAGATGATTGATCAGAATCCTATTGGCAAATCATCACGCAGTAACCCTGTTACCTATATCAAGGCCTGGGATGGCGTGCGGGACCTCTATTCCGATCAGCCGCTGAGTAAAATCAGGGGATACCTTCCCAAGCATTTTTCCTTCAATGTAGACGGAGGACGTTGCGATGCCTGTAAAGGCGAAGGCGAACAAACTGTCGAAATGCAGTTCCTGGCGGATGTCCACCTTACTTGTGAAAGTTGCGGGGGAAAAAAATTCAAGGAAGAAGTTTTGGAGGTACAGTACAAGGGAAAGAATATCTATGCTGTGCTTGAATTGAGTGTAGACGAAGCAATCGAATTTTTCAAAGATGAAAAAGACATTGCAGGAAAATTGAAACCCCTGAGCGATGTGGGGCTTGGATATGTGAAGCTGGGTCAATCCAGCGGTACACTTTCTGGCGGAGAAGCACAACGCGTCAAGCTGGCGAGTTTTCTGGGCAGAGGCAAAGGGCATCAGGATAAAATCATGTTCATTTTTGACGAACCCACTACAGGCCTGCATTTCCATGACATCAAAAAACTATTGACTTCGTTCAACGCCTTGGTAGACCAGGGCCATACCATCATCGTGATTGAACACAATACCGATGTGATCAAGTCTGCAGATTGGGCCATTGAACTAGGACCTGAAGCGGGAGATGAAGGAGGAACACTTGTTTATGCAGGCCCTCCTGCAGGACTTAAAAAATGCAAGAAAAGCAAGACGGCTCCCTTCCTGTAAAAAGTTGACTGATGAATACTTAACAAAGTTTTTTTGTAATTTAACAGCATAGTTAACCCAAACAAAGAACCATGAACAATTCCAGAAGAAGTTTCATTCGCAACAGTGCAATGGCGGCCGCAGGCGTATCCTTGTTCCAGCAGCATATTTTTGCAACAGTAAAAAAAGGAGAGCTCACCGGCATCCAACTCTACTCGGTAAGAGCAGCCATGAAGGCAGACCCACTGGGCACCCTGAAACAACTCTCTGACATGGGATACAGGCATGTAGAGCATGCCAACTATGCCAACAGGAAATTCTATGGATGGAGCGTATCGGAATTCAAAAAAATATTGAACGGCTTTGGGATGAGCATGCCAAGTGGCCATACTGTATTGGATGCCAAGCATTGGGATGCCTCAAAAAAAGACTTCACCAATGAATGGAAATACACGGTAGAAGATGCAGCTGCCATGGGACAATCCTTTGTGATCAGCCCATGGCTGGAAGAAAGCAAAAGAAAATCAATGGGTGATCTGAAATCATTCATGGAAATCTTCAACCGTTCTGGTGAGTTCTGCAAAAAGTTTGGCATGAAATTCGGTTACCACAACCACGATTTTGAGTTCAGTGAAAAAGTGGAAGGCAAGGTGCTGTATGATATCATCCTCGCTGAGACGGATCCCACTTTGGTGATGCAACAGCTCGATATCGGCAACATGCTCAACGGAGGGGGAAAGGCACTTGAGGTCATGCAACAATATCCCGGCAGGTTTGAATCGATGCATGTAAAAGATGAGATCAAGGCAACAGAAGGACATGAGCCTTTTGAGTCTACGATTCTGGGCAAGGGCGTTGTTCCGATCAAAGCAATCATTGATCTGGGCAGGGCATCAGGAACAAAACATTTTATCATTGAACAGGAATCCTATCAAGGCAAAACCCCGATGGAATGTGCAGAAGAGGACATCAACATCATGAAAAAATGGGGATATAAATAACAATGAAAGCCAGGCAAAACGCCTGGTTTTTTATTTTTCGAAAGGTTTTGACAATATTGAGACGGGGGTTGGAACAAATCATCCTGCATTGTCTTATCATCGTTGAACATGGGACTGAAAAACATCAAGGCCAAGATCCTGAAAAAAATCAAACGCGGATTTGGACCAGGATTGGTGACCGGGGCCAGTGATGATGATCCTTCCGGTATTGCCACCTATTCTCAGGCAGGAGCCATGTTCGGATTGGCTGCATTGTGGACAGCAGTATTTACTTTTCCGCTGATGGCGGCCTTGCAGGAAATGTGTGCAAGGATTGGACTGGTTACCAACAAAGGCTTGATTGGAACCATCAAAATGTTCTATCCCAAATGGCTTGTACTGCTTATTGTTGCAGTAAGTTTCACGGCCATTATTTTAAACATCAGCGCAGACCTTGCCGGGATGGGCGCTGTCTGCAACATGTTAATTCCTGCTGTGCCTGCCCCATTTTTCAGCATCGGCTTTGGAATCATCCTCTCTTACTCGATTGTGGTATTGCCTTATTCCAAAATTTCACTTTACCTGAAATGGCTCTGCCTTTCCCTGCTCTGCTATATCATTGTTCCTTTTCTCACAACACAAGATTGGAAGGCCGTGCTAAAGGCTGCCTTTGTTCCAGAGATGATCTGGACCAGGGAGTACCTGCTGATCATCATTGGCATTTTGGGAACCACCATCTCTCCTTATCTTTTTTTCTGGCAAACATCCATGGAGGTGGAAGAGGTGGAAGAAAGAAAACTGGTGGTGGACAAAAGGATCATCCATGGGATGCAAAAGGATATCAGGTCAGGCATATTTTTTTCCAACCTGGTCTTTTTTTTCATCATCCTTTCAACGAGCACCGTGTTGCATGATACAAAATTTGCAGCCATTGAAACAGTAGACCAGGCAGCATTTGCACTCAAACCCCTTGCTGGCGACATGGCCTATCTTCTCTTTGCCATTGGTGTGATAGGCACCGGATTGCTGGCCATTCCGGTGTTGGCAGGATCACTGTCGTATATGGTGAGTGAAACGATGAACTGGAATGAAGGATTGAACAAGAAATTCCATGAGGCCAAAGGATTTTATTTTGTGATGGTGGTTTCAATCCTCGTCGCGATTTGCATCAACTTTACAGGAATCTCTCCTGTGAGGGCATTGGTGATCACAGCAATTATCTATGGACTGACGGCACCTTTGTTGATCTTTGTAATCCTGCTGGTAAGCAACAACAAAAAAATCATGGGCGATTACACCAATAAACCCTGGTCCAATATTTTTGGTATTGCTGCATTCCTGCTCATGGTTTCAGCGGGCATCATGCTCCTGTTTGTTTAGGCATGCTCAAACATGGTTGTTAAGCACATCAATCTCCACCCAGCCAGAGTGCCCCACCAACACTGGCCCTTGAAGCACCAGTAACCGTTTGGATAACCGTTTCCTCTTCTCGCCACCGCAGTACACCCAACAAGGCCATGACAAGGGCCTCCTTGTATTGTACAGTGTCATGATCAGGAACTTCGATTTCCATTGCATAGGGAGAAAGGTGCTTCTCAAGCCGAGAAACAAGGTAGCCATTCAGGGCTCCCCCGCCTGTAACCAATAGCTTCTCCCGGGTAGGATCAACCATCCTCTTTTGGCTGATCCGCTGAACAGCAGCAGCCACTTGAATCGCTACATGTTCAACATAGGTGGCCAGTGCATCAGCAGGTGCCAAGGCAAATGAATTGACCAGGGGAAGAATGTCTTCGGTTCCAAATTCATTGGCCAGTGATTTTGGATAATCCTGCAGGTAAAAATCCTTTGCGTTCAATTGATCCAGCAATGCCTCGTTGATGCGACCGGCAGCCGCTAACTGTCCATTCTCATCAAATTCCTTACCTACAGCATGGGCCAGCATGTTTAGCACACGATTGGCAGGGCAAACATCAAAGGCATCATAATAAGCATCTCCGTTAAAAGATATATTGGCGATTCCTCCAATGTTTAAAAAATAACGGTGTGCTGAAAACAGCAGCTTCTCCCCCATGGGAACAATAGGCGCACCTTGCCCGCCCAGTGCGACATCCATCGAGCGAAGACCTGACACCACCGGGAGTGCAGTCCTGGCGGCTATTGCTGCACCATCTCCTATTTGAATGGAATGTGACCCAGGGACATGGAATACCGTATGGCCATGGGATGCAATCAATCCAACCTTGTATTCCAGTTGGTGGGCTTCGATAAATTTGTTGATCTGATCTCCAATGAAACTTCCGTAATCGGCATCCAATTTAACAAAATCCACTGCAGCCATTGCAGGCGCTTGGCATAACTTGGACTGCCAATCAGCTGGATAAGGATAGCAATCCGCTTTTAACAAGCTGTATTGCCATTTTCCTCCCAACTCTTCAATTTCAGCAAATGCAAGGTCCAATCCATCCAACGAACTGCCACTCATGACCCCAATCACCCGATATAACATAGATTATGTTTAATTTTGTAAGATACCCCGAAATTAAAGTATTGTATGGTCAAAAACTTAAGTGAACACCATTCGCTTGTTAGCAACTGGATCAGCGAGTTAAGGGACCCCTCAGTTCAGGGTGACAGGATGCGGTTCCGCAGAAACATTGAGCGCATCGGTGAAATCATCGCCTATGAAATCAGCAAGACACTTGCCTGGGAAGAACAGGATATCACAACCCCATTGGGCATTGCCAAAACCAAATTACTGAAGACACAACCTGTACTGGGTACTATCCTGAGGGCTGGCTTACCCCTTCACCAAGGCATGCTGAATTATTTTGACAAGGCAGACAATGCATTCATTGCGGCTTACCGAAAGCATCACGCAGATGGCAGCTTTGACATCAGCCTTGAATACCTTGCCTGCCCAGCAATTGACAACCGGGTGTTGATCCTCTGCGATCCCATGCTTGCCACTGGTGCCTCCCTTGTGAAAACAATTGATTTGCTTAAAAGAGAAGGTAGTCCTTCAGATATACATGTTGCCGCGGTTATTGCCTGTACCGAAGGAATTGAATTTTTGAGAAGGCATGAACCAACAGTGAATATATGGTGTGGATCGATAGATGAAGAACTGACTTCAAAAGGATATATCGTACCGGGCCTTGGTGATGCAGGAGACCTTGCATTCGGAGAAAAATCCCAATCCTAACCAGTTCCACACCCAATGAACAAACACCCATTCCGTATCTTTCTCTTCTTTGCCATCATGTTGATGGCATCATCCCTGCGCGCTCAAGACCCCCATTTTTCTCAATTTTTTGTTTCACCCTTGACTTTGAACCCAGCCTATACTGGAAAGTTCAATGGCACCTATCGCTTTTCAGGCAACTTCAAAAAACAATGGCCAACGGTCAACAATGCCTTTACCACATCTACTGCGGCGATTGACTTCAGTATCCTGAACAAAAACCTTCCAGACAATGATACCTGGGGCGTCGGGCTCATGGCCGTGAACGACCAAAGTGGAAACAAGATCCTTAACAATTCATTTTATACCCTGAGCACAGCCTATACCAAAACCCTTGATGAAGATGGAATGCACCAGCTGGCCATTGGCTTTCAGGGCACCTATGCCAGCAAAAGGCTGGATCTAAGAAGGGCTGATTTTGAAGACGAACTGACTGCGCTTGGCTTTACAGGGATGACTACCGAAGCCTTTGCCAACAGCCCTTTTTCCATCAACTATCTTGACATCAATACAGGCTTCATCTATTCATTGAGCACCAATGGAGACAACAGTTTTTATATTGGAGGATCCGTGTACCATGTCAACAGGCCATCTGAGGCTTTCAACGGAGGAAATTATTTGCTCAATACAAGAACAACCTTGCATGGCGGGAGTTATTTTCCAGTAGGGCAATATGGCTTTTTTCATGCCAGCATCATGCACCAGGTACAGGGAGCAGCAAAAGAGACCATTGCAGGAGGAGCTTTTTCCTATACCATGGGAGGCAGCCCTGAAAATCCTTTGGAACTCTATGCTGGCGCATGGTACCGGTTGGGCGATGCATTGATTCCTTACATGGGCATTGAGGTAAATCATTTCAGGATTGGTGTTTCCTATGACATCAATACCTCCACCCTAAGGCCCGCTTCTATATCCAGGGGAGGAACAGAACTGTCCATCATTTACATCAATCCTTTCAGCGATCCGCTGAAGCGAAAAATCAACTGCCCGAAATTCTAGGCAATCATTTCAGGATGGTCATCACCAGTGGAACCAGAAAATAACTGGCCAATACAATCAACAGGATGCTGATCAGGTTCATGACAAAACCAGCCTTGATCATTTCCTTTAATTTGATGTGGCCGCTTGAAAAAACAATGGCATTGGGTGGCGTACCCATGGGCATCATGGAAGCGCAACTTGCAGCAAGGGTCATGGGAATGCCCAACATAAAAGGATTGACGCCTATTGCTTCTGCAATGCCTGTAACGACCGGGGCAAATACAATCACCTGGGCCACATTGCTCATTACTTCACTGATAAAAATAGATAGTACAGCTACAGCGACAATGAGCAAAAGCAAAGAACTTCCTGAAAATCCTGCCAACCATTTTCCCAGCATTCCAATCAGGCCAGCCTTTTCCAACGCTGTTGCCAGCGTTATGCCTCCACCGAATAGCAATAAAATTCCCCAGGCCATTTTTGAGGTATCGGCCCAAACCAAAATCTTGCCAGCGGATTCTTTTGAATTTCCGGAGGGGACGATGAACATCAACAAGGCGCCAAATACTGCAATCATGTTGTCATCCAGTTTGACGATTCCTGATTGATTGATCAGGTCTCTGGTAATCCAAAGCGTTGCGGTGAGCAAGAAGATACCCATCACCCTTTTCTCTGGAACGCTCATTGGCCCCAACCCTTTCAAGTCGTTTTTGATGAGTGCATGCATCTCTTTATCGGCATCAATTTTGTTGGGAAACATTTTCACCAAAACCAAATAAAGGGAAAACAGGAGCAAAATGGCTACGGGCGTGGCAACAAACATCCAACCAAAAAAGGAAATATCATAGCCGAATTTTTTGCTGATGAAAGAGGAATAGGCAACATTGGGCGGTGTGCCAATAATCGTAGCTATGCCGCCAAAATTGGATGCATAGGCAATGGCCAACATGATGCAGAGTGCAAAATTGCGCAGGTTGGGGTTATGGTCATTCTTTGCATATACAACTGCAATCACTGATGCTGCAATCGGATACATCATCATGGTGGTGGCGGTATTGCTGAGCCACATGCTGATGAACCCTGTGGCAAGAATGAACCCCAAAATGATCCTGTTTCCTCCTGTTCCGGTGAACTGTACAATAGACAAGGCAATCCGTTTGTGCAGGTTCCATTTTTCAATACCCAATCCAATCATGAATCCTCCCATGAACAGAAAGATTACTTCATTGGCATAGGGCGCAGCTGTTTCACTGATTTTGGAAATACCCATCAGCGGAAACAGCACCAAAGGGATGATGGATACTGCCGGCATGGGAATGGCTTCTGTTATCCACCATGTAACCATGAGGACAGCACTTGCCAATACCCTGTTGGCAAGGGGGTCCAGCGTGAAAGGGTTGATCAACAGGACCAACAAAAACAAAACCGGACCACTGAGCAGTGCCAGGAAAGACTTGGACGGAAGGGCTAGTTTATTCATCAGCGCTGAGTTTGAATGAAGATAGTCCATTATTGAAAAGCTTGGTGCAGCATAGACAAAGGCCAACCCTATCCATTTGACTTTAAATGTGTATTTTGCCAACCATCAGGAAATGCTCAAAGAAATCGTCATATCTATTCAGTCCTATTTCAGGGCCCATGCGTTCATCAAAACACATAAGCTTTGGAAATGGATCATCATTCCAGGGATTTGCTATGCCATCCTCTTTGGCATCAGCATGTACTTCTTCTCCAAATCCGCCAATGCGGCCATTGAGTGGTTGACAAAAGAAACCGGATTACAGGTATGGTTGACACGCCTGCAAGACAGCTGGATTGGTTTTCTTTTTACCGTAGGGGGCATCATGCTCTGGCTGATCCTGATGCTGCTGTACTTTTCGCTGTTCAAATACATCTGGTTAATTCTGGGTTCACCGGTCTTTTCGTTTCTCAGTGAAAAAACAGCCTCCATCATTGAAGGACAACCCTTTGAGTTCAAACTGAGTCAATACCTGTCTGATGTAGTGAGGGGAATAAGAATGGCTGTCAGGAATACACTCTGGCAGACCGTCTATATCATTTCCATCATTTTTCTTTCCCTGCTTCCGTTCATCGGCTGGGCCACCCCTATCCTGGCCATCCTGATCGAATGTTATTACTACGGCTTCTCCATGCTGGATTATTCCTGTGAAAGAAATAAACTCAGTGCCACGAAAAGCATCGACTTTATTGGGCAACACAAGGGCCTGGCCATTGGCAATGGCATCATTTTCTACATGATGCATTGTGTTATTTTTGTGGGATGGATTTTTGCGCCGGCCTATGCCGTGATTGCAGCCACCATCAGCATGCACGAAATCAAAGAAAAACAAGCTTTTGCCTGAGACAAATACCATGAATGGAAAAGTAATGATGATACCGATTGCACTGGCAGAAGACGGCTATGATGCCCTGCCAGCCACAATTGCAACCGCCATCAATGCATGCCAAGTATTTTTTGCAGAAAATACAAGGACCGCCAGAAGGGCATTTAAAAAAATTGACAAATCCTTTGATATTGATGCCAGGATATGGCATGAAACAGGACAGGCAGAAGAAGAAAAAATAGAGGCCTTTAAGGCGCATCTGAAAGAAAACAAAACGATTGGGATTGTCAGTGAATCGGGTTGCCCTGGCATTGCAGATCCCGGGCAAAAGTTGGTGGCCGTTGCACATGAAATGAAAGCACAGGTGAAGCCCTTCAGCGGACCCAGCTCAATCCTGTTGGCGCTGATGGCCAGTGGCATGAATGGTCAACAGTTCACCTTCAACGGATACCTGCCCATTCCATCAGCAGAACGTGAAAAAATGATCAAAACATTGGAGAAAAAAGCAGTCAATGAAAACTGCACCCAACTGTTTATTGAAACACCCTACCGCAACAACCAAATGCTTCAGTCTTTGCAACAAGTGTTGCAAGACAATACAAAACTCTGTATTGCCTACCACCTGACTTCGGGGGATGAATGGGTGATGACCAAGAAGATTGGCGAGTGGAAAAAAAACAGCATCACCCTGCCAAAGGAACCTGCCATTTTTATCATTGGCAATTAGCCTCCTTTACAAACCATACTGGCTGACAAGGTAGACCATGGCCGCCATCACAACCGTTCCCAGGTTCAATTCCCTTTCACTGACTGCTTCAAAAACATCTGTTCTGGCATGGTGAAGATCCATGTAGCGTTGTGAGT
The DNA here is from genome assembly GCA_947442625.1 of Chitinophagaceae bacterium. Classification (GTDB taxonomy): domain Bacteria; phylum Bacteroidota; class Bacteroidia; order Chitinophagales; family Chitinophagaceae; genus Pollutibacter. The sequence continues at coordinate 22,275 of CANEWJ010000007.1, read as the reverse complement.
CTGGGTTTAAACCTATCAGGGCTGTGCCCAGAGGGCGAAGCGGACCAATATCAGCACCACCACCCCCTTCATTGAATTCCAGGGCGCCGTATGGATGAAAAAGCGGCTTCCAGGACATGATTTTTGCTTTTTGCCTGGCATCAGCAGAAAAACCAAAACCCCTTGGGGTGAAACCACCAGCATCGCTTTCCATGGCCATGATGAATTTCTTGTTCTCTGTTTTGGCCACCTCACCATATTTTGTACCACCCCTCAATCCGTTTTCCTCATTCATGAACATGACGGCACGGATGGTTCTCTTGGGTCGGATGGCTAGGGCTTTCATGGCACGGATGATCTCAATGCTTTGCATGCATCCTGTGCCATCATCATGAGCCCCTTCAGCAAGGTCCCAACTGTCAAGATGCCCACCAACCGTGATCACTTCAGCGGGAACTTCAGCCCCTCTGATTTCACCAATCACATTGTAGGACAATACATCCTCCAGCATCTTACAGTTGGTCTTCAAATAAACAGACCCTATCTTCCCATCAGCAATGGCTTTGCTGAGTTCAACTGCTCCATTGGTGCTGATGGCCACGGCAGGAATTTTTGGCTTTCCTTCCTCATACTTGGTAGCGCCGGTATGTGGGTTGTCATCCAATACGGGAGACAAGGTGCGAACAATAACCGCTACGGCGCCCAATGCAGCTGCCCGTGAAGGCCCGGAAGACCTGTAAACCCCCGCATCGCCATAAGCGGCAAATGTGCTGATGAACCTTGGATCCATCCGGTAATTATAAAAAATAATTTTTCCCTTGACCTTGTCTGCACCCAAAGCTTCCAACTCCTTGAAACTCTTTACTTCTATCACCTGTGCAGAGATGCCACCCACTGGTGTACCCACCGCATTTCCAAGGGCAACGATATTGAGTGGCATGGTTTGTCCGTTGTTTAAACTTGCTCTTCCAATTTCTTTTGCTCCCCTTTCCCACCTGGGCACCATGCATGGCTGAAGGTAGACTGTATCAGCACCAGCTTCCCTGAGCATCCTGGCGGTTTGTTCAACAGCAAGTGCTGCACCAGCAGAACCTGAAAGACGGGGGCCTACCTTTTTGCAGAGGAACCTGAGGTTTTCATACGCCTTTCCATTCATGAATATTTCATCTGAAATCCTTTTGATCATCAGAGAATCCTGGTTTTGCTGGGCAGAAACACTGACAAAACTCATCAAAAGGATAAAGAACATGCATACAACTCTTCTCATGCGGGGTAAATTTTTATGAGTCCTAAACTAATCAATTTTTCCTTCAATTCGATCGCGCGTCATCTCTAATGAACTTTATATGTGGTACTTTCGTTTATTCTAAAAACCGATCATGAACATTGGCATTGTTTGTTACCCAACATTTGGAGGAAGTGGCGTGCTGGCAACAGAGTTGGGCAAAGCACTGGCCGACAAGGGGCATGTCGTTCATTTTATCACCTACCAGCAACCGGTAAGATTGACCGGATTCAGTGCCAATATTTTTTTCCATGAAGTGCGGGTGCCTGCTTACCCATTGTTCGATTTTCCGCCCTACGAAACAGCCCTTGCCAGCACCCTGGTGGATGTTGTGAGGAACAACAACATAGACCTGCTGCATGTGCATTACGCCATACCTCATGCCTCAGCCGCCTTCATGGCCAAACAAATTCTTGCTGAACATGGCATTCATGTTCCTTTCATTACAACCCTTCATGGCACTGATATTACCCTTGTAGGCAAGGACAAAACCTATGCACCTGTGGTTGCCTTTTCTATCAACAAGAGTGATGCCATTACTGCCGTTTCAGACAATCTCCGGGCCGAGACCTATACCAATTTTGATATCCAGAAAGAAATCGGTGTGATCCACAATTTTGTTGATATCAAAAGGTTTTCTAAACCACCGATTGATGCGTTTAAAAAAGTGATCGCCCCCAATGGAGAGAAAATAATTTTACATGCCTCCAATTTCAGGAAAGTCAAGCGGATTGCTGACGTCATCTATACGTTCAATAAAATACACAAAACCATTCCTTCAAAGTTGCTTTTGGTGGGAGATGGCCCTGAACGTCCTATGGCAGAAGAGCTCTGCAGGGAGTTGGGCATTTTTGAAGATAGCCGTTTTGTAGGAAAACAACAGGACATGGAAGACATCTATGCCATTGCTGACCTGTTTTTACTGCCTTCAGAATATGAGAGCTTCGGACTCTCTGCATTAGAGGCGATGGCTGCTGGATCACCTGTTGTGGCCTCAAGGGCTGGAGGAATTCCTGAAGTGATTACCCATGGGGTCAATGGATTCCTCAGTGATATTGGTGACATTGAAAGCATGAGCAGGAATTCGATCTTGTTGCTTTCAAACCCCATCATGCTTGATCAATTCAGCCATGCGGCAAGGAAGCAGGCTGAAATCTTCGACATTGAAAATATCGTACCTCAATACGAAGCACTTTACAGCAAGGTTTTGAAAGGGTGAGTTCCCCTTGATGTTATTTATTCTTCAACCAGATCTCAGGATTCACAAACCGCATTTCCTCATTGAGCATGAAGAGGATTTCACCATCCCCATCAAAATTTTCTGCTGCCTTTCCAATGATCTGGCCCATGTCCACCTTGGTCCCTTTTGAAACAGTTACGGTAGATAGATTGAAGTAAGTGGTAAAATATTTGCCGTGTTTGATGGTAACTGTCTGGCTTCCAGCAACGTCATATACGGTTGTAACAACACCTTCAAACACTGCTTTTACCGGTGCGCCAGACAAGGTCTGAATGGTAATGCCACTGTTGTCTTCATCAATCTTGGTTCCTTCGATGCGCTGTCTTCCGAAACTGGAAGTGATGGTTCCCTTATCCACAGGCCAGGGAAGGTTTCCACGGTTGTTTTCAAATCCCACAGAAACCTTGGTAACCTCTGGTGTATTTTCAAGAATATTCGCCTTCCTTGTGGGGGCGGCATTGGAAGGACCAGCCACAGGCGCTTTTTCAGCCGGCCTTGCGGTGTTGCTTGAAGCAAGTTTCCGGGCTTCTTCTTCCGCCTTGCGCCTTGCCGCCTCAATCTCTCTTTTAATGATGGCCGCAATGGAATTCTGGAGGCTTCTTTCCACTTTCTTTTTGGCTGCTACTTCTTTTTCAATCTCTTTTTCCCTTGCCTTGAGTTTGGAGACAAATTGATTTTTCTCTTTTTGCTCTCCTTCGAGAATAATTTTTTGCTTGTTCTGCTCTTCCAGCACTTTTCCTTTTTCTTGCTTGTTGGCAGTCAGCATTTCTATCCTTTGTGCCAGTTCTTTTTGGGTCTTGTTGATATTGGCCGCTTGTTCGTCTCTGTATTTTCGGTAGCTCTTCAGGTAGGTTGCCCTTTTTACTGCGTCATTGAAACTGGATGCAGTAAAAATGAAATTGAGCATATCATAACTGCTCCGGTTCTTGTAAGAGTATTCAATTGTTTTTGCATATTGTTGCTTCAACGTATCCAATTGCTTTTGCAACCTGTATATTTCTCTGTTGTTGCTGAAAATGGTATTGTCAATGAGGTCCATTTCTTCATTGAGGTTGTTGATGAAGGCATACCTGCTTTTTAATTTCTTTTCAATGAGCTTGAGCTGAGAAACACTGGCCTTCTTGTCTTTTGAAATTGTTGTTTGTGCTTCCTGCAATGATGCAATCTCTTGTTGAATCTCTTTTCTTTTCTTCTCAAGATCTTCTCTTGATTGTGCCAGCCCATCCAATGCAACAAAAAGCAACAAGATGAAACATGTTTTATACAATCCTTTTGCCATTTTGGAAATATTTCTCATCAGCAAATCTTGGTAATTATTCTTTTATGATATGTTAATTGACGACCTTGAAATTCTTGGGAATACTGAAAGGGAATCCCATGGGCTTCTCAAATTCCACTTGTTTGAAATCAAGCTTGATGTCGAGCTTTGTCTTTTCTGAAAGTGAAATATCCCTGGTCCCAGCAAACATCCAGGGACCAGCAGCAATATAATCTCCATAGGCCAGATTTGCCGTCCGGCTCCGGGTTATATCAATATCGTCCAGCTTACTGAAAAGAAGGTTAAGATCAGTTTTGCTGACGGTGAGGTAATGTTTGAATGCCTGCCCAATGGTTGACATGGACAGTTTTTCTCCCTGATCGGCGTATGCAATAATCGTTTTATCGAGGTAAACCGGATTGCCCACAATGAGGTCTTCGAGGGTAGTGTAATCAAATGGCACTTTGGTGATTTCCTGGAGGTAAAAAAGTGGTTTGCGCTGGATCGTGCGGTTGATCTTGTCCATGATGACGACGCTATCAGGGGTGATCATCACCCGAAAAGCTTCAATGTTCAATGCGGCAATGATGGAGATCCAGATGGCACTGTCTTTTTTCATGCGAACAAAAGCATTGAAGTCAAAGCGGGTGTTCTTATCATCGCTGTACTCTACTTTTACTTTTGATGAAAATGTGGTGAAGCTGATTTTCTTGGCTTTTATTTTATCCAGGGTAGCCCTTACCGTTTTGGCTGAATCCGATTCAGCAGGATTGACCACCACTACAGCACTGTCTTTTTTTGCAATCACTGTAGTGATTTGCTTGGTTGACCTGCAGGAAGCAAAGGCCATCATGAGCACCATTAAAAGCAATCCAATTCTCATGGTCAAATTTTATTGTTTACCGGTATGTCCAAAGCCGCCTTCATTTCTTTCTGTTGCATCAATGGATGAAACTTCAATCAGTTCAACCATTTCTACTCGCTGAAAAACCATTTGGGCAATCCTGTCACCATTGTTAATTTGTTGCGTTTCTCCTGAAAGATTGATCAGAATGACTTTTATCTCTCCGCGATAATCTGCATCAATGGTACCAGGAGTATTCAAACAGGTGAATCCCTGCTTGATGGCCAGCCCACTTCTCGGCCTGATCTGGGCTTCAAACCCTGTAGGAAGCTCCAAAAAAATTCCTGTTGGAATCAATTTCCTTTCCAGGCTAGCGAGCAGAACAGGTTCGGAAATATTGGCCCTCAGGTCCATACCGGATGAACCCGATGTGGCATAGGATGGAAGTGGATGGGATGATTTGTTGATGACTTTAACCTTCAACGAAATGATTTTTGCAAAGGTACAACTATCCTTGCTTTTCAAGAAGCACGGTTGCATAGGCAACCAATCCTTCTTCACGGCCCACAAAGCCCATTTTCTCAGTCGTGGTGGCCTTTACAGACACATCTGAGACATCCACTTGTACAATGGAAGCAATGGTTTCCTGCATTGAATTAACATAAGGTTTAATCTTTGGAGCTTCCAAACAGAGTGAACTGTCTACGTTTACCACCTTATATCCCTTGGCAGCAATCAATTCAAATGTTCTTTGGAGGAGGATTTTACTGTCAATGTTTTTATAGGCAGCATCGGTATCAGGAAAATGGACACCTATATCCCCCAGGGAAAGCGCACCCAGCATGGCATCACAAATGGCATGCAGCAACACATCCGCATCGCTATGTCCTTTGGCACCTTTGTGATGCGGTATTTTCACACCACCAATCCAAAGATCCCTTTCTTCTACCATCTGGTGAAAATCTATCCCAAAGCCAATCCTGAAAGACATGTTGTATTTTTTATAAATGTATGAAAAAAGAAAACGGCCCTAAGGCCGTTTTGAATCTATTATTTAAAGACGTTATTAGTTCCTGTCTGATGGAGCAAGATCCATGAGCAGGCTGAACCGTATGGTATTCGAAAGTGGGTTCCTGTTTACACCCGATCCAGAAGGAATAAGGTAAGAAAGGTTGAAACCGAAAGATGATGCGGTAAAGCCTGCACCCAATGAGAAGTACTGGCGGTTGCCCTTGGTCTTGTCCTCATAAAAATATCCTGCCCTTACTGCAAATTGTTCATTGTAGGAAAATTCCCCTCCGAGTGATAAAGAGAATTCTTTCAGTTCTTCAGCACCACCGCCAGGTGCATCACCAAATGAACTGAACCAGCTTCCCACAACACCTTTTGTCCTGAAGTTGGCCAGACCGGATGAATCACCCAGGGCTGGAGGCGTTGGAACCATCAATTTGTGTATGTCAACGCCAAATGATAGGCGGTTGACCTCATTGCTGACATAGTTATATACTCCTCCAATGGCCATGTTGGCAGGGATAAAATCCTTCTGTGTTGCATCGCTGGTATAACTGATCTTGGAACCGAGGTTGGTGAAGGCTGCACCCAGGTTGATGCCGCTGCCATCCTCTGCAACCGTGGTGTAGTAGAGACCAATATCACCGGCAACAGCGTTGCCTGCTTTGTAGGAAACCCCATTGACCGCTTGCCCGCCTGCAAGGTTTGAATTGATGTAGCGAAGGGCTACACCCAGGCTGAGGTTTTCTCCCAGCATCCTTGAATAACCCGCATCCAACGCAAATTCCCTGGGACGAAATGAATTGAGATCATTCCCCAGGTTGTCGGTAAATTGAATATTCCCAAGACTAAAATACCGCAGGGATCCTGAAATGGCTTCAGTTTCACTCAACTGATAATAGCCAGCAAGAGATGCAAGGTAAACATCATTGAGGCCAAGGTCTTTTAACCAAGGCGTATAGGTCATGGCCAGGCCTGAAGGGCTTTTGGCAAAAGCATATTTTGCAACATTATAGAACTGTGCGTTGGCATCTGGCGAAGTAGCTACGCCAAGATCACCCATGCCACCGGCCCTCGCATCAGGAGAGATCCTGAGAAAAGGTACTGCAGAGGTTACCACATTGATGCTGCTTGTTTGAGAAAACACATTTGTTGCAGAAGTCAACAAAACAAAAGCTCCGAATAGATTCCTGACAATTCTTTTCATATTAGGCTAAATTAAGGAATTTAGGTTTAAAGGATAATGAGTTTTTGTACCTTCCTTGTCATCTTTCCGGTCTTGCTCATGATGGTCAATTGATAGATATATACTCCCCTACCCAATCTGTTGCCTTTCTCATCCCTACCATTCCATTCAATTTCGATAGAACGCAATCCCTTTTCATTTATTGCCTTGGTTAATGTTCTTACTGCCTGACCCTCAACTGTTAAGATGTTTAGATCCACCCTGGAACCAGCATAAGGTCCTTCCAGGCTGAACGAAAACAGGGTTGAGTGGTAGACCGGATTGGGATAATTGAAAAGCCGGACAATCTTGATGGTATCTTGCTTAATGACCTTACAAAGAAGGGTGTATTCGCTGGAATTGTTGAAAACATCCCAGGCTTTCAGGAGAATTTTGTGATTTCCTTCGGAAAGCTGGGGAAGCCTGAACTGTATGGTGCCATTCAATGAAGCGGTGGATGATGCCTCAAAATAGTCATTCAGCACAATGGTTTCACGGTAGTTTCCGTCGATTACCGCGGTAATCTCATGCCCAATGCCATTGCCGGAAAGGTTGATGCCCGATGCATCTGCCAAATGAACCAACAGCAGGGGTGTTTCATTGACAATACCCCCGTTGACAAATTGAACATTGTTCAAATACCCCTTGATGGAAGGACCCGCATTGTCGTTGGAAACCTGATTGCCCAGACCACCCACAACAAGGTTTTCATCAATCCCCTGTGCATCATAGGTTCCGTTGTCTGCATAATAACTAACCCTTGCCTGCCCAAACTGGAAATTGATGTCTTTGGGGACGATAAAAGTAAAACTGAATTTCCCATTTGTTGCCCTGACCTTCCCCTTGTACAAAAGGTTTTGGAGGGAATTGAAGCTGACAACCCTGCTTTGCGGATCGTTCCCCAGGGTTTTGAGAACAGTAGGCTTGTCAAATACTGCTGGATACACCTCTCCATTGAAGTCGGAGGCCAGCAGTCCGGTTGGGGAAAGCACCTCCCCCTCAATGGTGTATCGGTTGAGGGAGCGAAGCGTATCGGACCCCTTGGCAATGAGCCTTCCATTGATGGCTGTCGACCTGACCGAATATTCCGGCATGGCCAGTTTCATGGCAGGGTCGCCCAGCATGGTAAACTTTCTGGCATTGATATAGTCACCGGAATTAACAACCGTAAAATTCTTGGAATCCATCAATGCCGTGCCGAGCCTGGGGTATTTGCTGGCATTGTCCCTTTTTAGGAGGTATTTGAAAAAATGATTGTTGATGATGCGGTTGCTGGATGCAAAAACCAACCTTGTGGTCGTCATCAGGGCTATGGCACCATTGCTCCTGCCCACAAATAAATCTTCTCCAATTGAAAACTGGAAAGGATCATCAAATGGGGCGAAATCACAGGTGGCCGTAATGAGCAGCGGAAGCCTGGTGGCATTTTCCCATGAGCCCAGCATTTCCTTGTCCAAAATCGCCTCCTGGGCAAGCCTGCTGCTGCTTCCGTGTCCACTATAGTTCCAAATGAGTGTTCCCTCGTTGATGACCCTTGAAATGGTTGCATTTACCTCAGGGTATCGGCTGCCTCCGGTTCCACTTTCCTGCTTAAATGCATCCAGGTATATTTTCTTTATGTTCCATACAGGTGATTCTTTTGCAATCAATGAAGCATGGTATTCTGCGTCATTGAGGTGAATATTGAAATCTTCGTCATCCGCTACCAAGGTGATGTCATTCCGCCAGGGGCCCAGTGAAGCCTTGCCATGGTACTGGATTATTTTATCAACGGCTTGCCTGGCCTGCAAAATTGTTCTTGCAGGAATTCTGCCAATGCCAAGATCCAGCAGCGGCGCAGGGAGGTTCTGGTTGATGTCGTCATCGTCATCAAGGTATCCAAAATAGTCGTCTGTCACATAGCTGGTCAATGGGTCTAAAGATGACTCAGTTTGGTAGGATGGTACAAGGTTTTTCTTGCCAGCAGTCTTTTCTTTGTAAACATAGGATGCACTGCCAAAAAGCAACAAATATTTGGGTTTAGCAGCAGGATTAGTACCAGCCCGGTCGTACAACATTTTCATGAAATTGCGAATGGCCGTGGGGTCTGGGGTTCCGGATGAAAACTCATTGTACAGCTGTTCAGGTTCTACTACAACAGCAGTAAGGCCATCTTTTTGTGCATGAAAATCGGCCAGGCGTTTTGCCTCTGCTGCCATAGACTTGTCCGCCACGATGACCATGCTCGGTTGGATAACCCCATGAAGATTTTGATTGGGGACAGCGCCAACCAAAACCGGAGTTTCAAGCTGAGCAGGATTGAAGGCGATATATTCGTGCAGCTTGGATGTTTCGTTGGCAAAACGGAGGTCTGCGCCCGCCTGGCTTGTTTTCAATTTACCCGGAAGCAGTGGGTTGGAGACAAGCCAAACAGCAAAACCTGTTCCATTGCGCATCGAAAAACCAGCAGTGCCGGATGCAGCCACAGATTTCAGGTCCCTGAAGGCCAACTGCTTAAGGCCTTGCAGATCCAGCGTTCGCCTGAAATGGAGTTCAAACCAGTTGAGCCAGGCTTCTGCACTGGCTGATCCACCAGTCAACCTATACCCTACAGCAAGACCACTCCCGGTAAGTTTCCCCTTCACTGATTTTCTGCTCATGTTCGCAGCAGGCTCCAGCAAAGTTCCAACCAAAGGAGGGGTTGAATGCTCAAAGAGGGGCTGTCCATTGAGCAGCACCTGTATCCTGTTGGGTTGCTCAAAACTTCTTCCAACCACCTCGCTGTGAAGGGTAAAATCTGTACCCATTACTGCACCTGAAAAATTAAGGTTGAAATCCCGTGAAGAAAGCTTCCCCGCTTGGATTCCAAATGGTTCTCCATACCATTCTTTACCACTTCTGAGGAAGTTGATGCTGTCTAACTCATGGCGGTAATGTTCATCAAATTCAACAACAGCTTTCCCGGGATTCAATACTTCAGGTATTTCTGCGATGCGCTTACCCGGGGTGTTTCCAATAGTGATAAAAAAAAAGGATTGATCGCTGTATGGATTTTTCCGAAACTCAAATTCCCCTGTTGTGGGTTTAAGCATCCACTGGTCTGGTCCGGGAGCGTAAAACAAAAAAAAGTCGTTCCCATCGAATACACCATCCCCCCCATCACTCATTTCAATGGCAACCTCAGGCAGGTCATCGGTAATTGTTGCTTGATTGGATTCGGGTAAAACGCCCCCACCCGTACCAAAAATCCTGATATTGGCTGATGGCATAGCGTTTGTTAGCCCCGCAGTCTTTAATAAGGAAGCCGAGACCTTGTAAACCCCCTGGTGGTCAACCGAGACCTTGGTCCATTGACCAGTGGATAGGACTGATGCTGCTGCGTATCGCCTTTGTCCTTCTGCAAAAAGGACCATGCCGAAAAGGGCAATCATGGTAAACAGTCTCTTCATATGGGCATGTGAACAAATTTAGCATTTACTAAACATAATATTTGACGTAATCCATTGAATTGATTTAATTTAACACTTACATTTGTCATCATCTCCGTGGTAAACCGGACAATAATTTCCCGAGTTACCCGTTAAGTGAATCGTTAAAATAAAAAAGTGTACGGTATGAGAAACCTTTTGTACTTGTCTGCAGTTGTTGTCCTGTTCAGTGCCTGTAAGGGCGGCCTTCCATTTGCCAAGAAAAAATTTGACAAATCGGGCGTTACCGGCTGGAATTACAATGACAAAAATATGGGTGGATTTTACAAGTCTCCGATAAAAGAACAAAGCACAGGTCCTGGTCTTGTTTTTATACAAGGTGGTACATTTACCATGGGAGCTGCCGATGAGGATATCATGGGAGATTGGAACAACGTTCCCAGAAGAGTAACGGTGTCATCATTTTACATTGATAAAACAGAAGTGGCCAATATCCACTACAGGGAATACCTGAACTGGATTGAAAGGACTTTTGATGACCCACAATACGAAAAAGTGGTTGCCGCCGCCAAACCAGACAGCCTTGTCTGGAGGAGTGAGTTGGCTGCAAACGAGCCATTGATCGATTATTATTTCAGGCATCCTTCTTACAACAGCTACCCTGTAGTAGGTGTATCATGGAGGCAGGCCAATGACTTTTGTATTTGGAGAGGAAGCCGTGTGAATGAGTTGTTGCTGGTTCAAAAAGGATTGGCCAACCCCAATCAGCTGAAAACCATCCAGGGACAAGGTGAAGAGAACTTTACCACAAAATCATACCTGCTTGGACTTTATTCAACACAGGCTGCCAAATCCAAGAAATCTCCTTTGATTGACGAGAATGGAAGGCCAAGGAGTTATACTAAACTTGAAGATGGTATCCTCATGCCTGAATACCGCCTCCCTACTGAGGCAGAATGGGAATACGCTGCATTGGGTTATATCAACCAAAACCCAAATGTAAAAACCAAAGAAGGCAAGCGTGGCGAGGAATTGATCATGAACAAGCAAGTATATTCATGGTCTCACAATGTAAATGGCATGCGTGATAACCGTTATGGTTCATGGCAGGGTAAATACATGGCCAACTTCAAACGTGGGAATGGTGACTATATGGGTGTTGCAGGTGGATTGAATGATAACTCTGCCATCCCTGGTCCAATTGATGCTTTCTATCCCAACGGATTTGGTATTTACAACATGTCTGGTAACGTAAACGAGTGGGTTTCTGATGTTTACAGGCCCCTGTCTAGCAAGGATGTTGACGATTTCAATCCCTATCGTGGTAACGTTTTCACCAAAAATGAAAAAGATGCCAACGGCGAATTTCAGCGTGACAGCATGGGCAGGGTAAAAACTGTTGTGATAACTGATGAAGAAGCGAGAACCAGAAGAAACTACCAAAAAGGAAATGTGATCAATTTCATGGATGGAGACTCTATGTCCATGGTAAACTATGGATATGGCATCACTACACTGGTAAGCGACAAATCCAGGGTTTTCAAAGGCGGAAGCTGGGACGACAGGGCCTATTGGCTGAGCCCAGGCACACGCAGGCATCTTGAAGAAGATCAAGCCACTTCAACCATTGGTTTCAGGTGTGCGATGGACCGTTTCGGAAGCCAAGAAGGAAATGGTTTCAAAAATGGAAACCAGTTCAGCAACCGCAGGCAGAACACAAGAAAAAAATAAACAACCATTGAAATAATGAAAAGGCCCTCCCAGCGAGGGCTTTTTCATTTGCTGGAGGTCTGTAATCTAGTGTATCTTTGCAGCATGCAGATGGATCGCTTATACGCCCTTTACAAGCAGTATCCCAAGGTTCAAACGGATACACGGGCACTTGCCCCCAATGAATTGTTTTTTGCATTGAAAGGCCCGAGTTTCAATGGCAATGTATTTGCAAAAAAAGCATTGGAAATGGGTGCAGCAGGGGTTGTTATAGACGAGCCCATTGGCGTTGAAGGTGACAATATTTTTCTGGTAGACAATGTGCTGGAAACCCTTCAGGCCCTTGCCTTGCAACACCGCAGGCAGTTCAAGATTCCATTTATCGCCATCACAGGTAGCAATGGAAAAACAACTACCAAAGAATTGCTGCATGCTGTATTGTCGAGCACGTACACCACCTACACCACCAAAGGAAACCTCAACAACCACATTGGTGTTCCTTTGACCATCCTGTCCATCAAGGATGATGCTGCCATGGCCATTATCGAGATGGGTGCGAACCATCAAAAAGAAATTGAAGGCTATTGCAGGATCGCATTGCCCACACACGGGATCATCAACAACTGCGGAAAGGCCCACCTGGAAGGATTTGGCGGCGTTGAAGGCATCAGGAAAGGAAAAGGGGAACTGTTTGATTTTCTGGCCCTAAACAATGGCACTGCATTTATCAATGCAGGATTGGATTACCTCATCAACATGTCATCCGCCATCAAAAACAAGATTTTCTATGGCGGAAAAGCCCATTCGTTCGAGGCTGTTGTATTCCAAAGCGAACCGTTATTGGCGCTTGAAATCAGGAGTGAAAAATGGGGAAGACAGAAAGTTTTTACCCAATTGGTGGGTGCATACAATCAGCCCAACATAGAAGCAGCCATTTGTGTGGGCGATTATTTTGGCATTGCTTTTGAATCCATCAAACGTGCTATAGAAGCCTATGTGCCAGACAATGCAAGATCACAACTGGTCAAAAAAGGCAGCAATACCATCATCCTGGATGCCTACAATGCCAACCCCAGCAGCATGCTGGCCGCCATTGAAAACTTCAGCCATCAACAGTCAGGAAACAAATACATGTTCCTTGGCGGAATGATGGAGCTTGGAGAGGAATCAATGGCTGAACACCAATCCCTCGTGGAGATGATCAACACAACTGGGATAAACAATGTAATACTTGTCGGTGGCGATTTTGCCCATGTTGAACACAACTGCACTTTTCTCCCCGATGCCGCACAAGCAGCGGAGTGGATAAAGCAAAACCCTCCATCCAATGCGCTGATCCTGATCAAAGGGTCAAGGGGAATTAAAATGGAAAAATTGCTGGATTCTCTTTGATGGCGGACCAACGTCAGATGATGGGCAAGATTGAAAACATAATTTCGAAAAAATAATACCCATGAGCAGCTATAAATCGTCTTATCTGTACAGTGTATTGACCAACAAGTGCCCCCGGTGCAGAAAAGGCAACATGTATACATCGTCGAATGCCTATAGATTGGGGCAGATGACAACCATGAACGAGAAATGCCCTGTTTGCGGACAACCCACTGAAATTGAAGTAGGATTCTATTATGGTACTGCTTACGTAAGCTATGCCTTGACAATAGCCTTCAGTGTGGCCACCTTCGTGGCTTGGTGGGTTTTGATTGGGATGTCATTGGATGATAACAGGTTCTTCGGGTGGATGGGCACCAATGCCGTTTTGATGATCCTGATGCAGCCCCTTTTCATGCGCCTGTCAAGAAGTATATGGCTTTCCTGGTTTGTGGCCTATGACCCGAACATCAAGGAAAGCACTGAGGATTCCGCCAAATGATTTAACTTGTATACCTTAAAACAATCAATCCATAGGAACATGAAACAATTTATTTCAATGCTGTTTTTGCTGGTATCAGCCAACGGCTTTGCCCAAAAAGGGTTCACCATTTCAGGAGATGTCAGCAAAGTAAAAGACCCTGTCGTAAAAGTATACCTCAACTATTATGCTGATGGAAAATCCACCATGGACAGTGCAGAAGTAAAAGATGGCAAGTTCAGTTTCACTGGCACATTGGCTGACCCTGTGATGGGTAGCCTGAGGGCCAAATACCAGGAAGTGCCCGGCGCTAAGTCGATGAAGGCCATCTCCTACAACAGGGACATCAAGCAGATTTTCCTTGAAAATTCAAAGATTAAAATGGCCAGTGTTGACTCATTTGCCAATGCAACCATCAAGGGTTCGAAGTCGCACACGGCCTATGTTTCATGGACTGACCTGACCAAAGAGGAAACTGCCCAATCGGCTGCCCTCAACAAAGAATACAGTGAGTATTACAAAAAGAAAGACCAGGCAGGCATGGACAAGATTGATGCCGCTTTCGATAAATTGACCGAGCAGAAAAACATCAAAAACAAACAGTACCTGAAAGACAATCCGTCTTCTCCTATTGCCATGTTTGTATTGAAGCAATATGCAGGCTATGATATCAATGCTGATGATGTTGAACCCATGTTCCTCGCCCTGCCCGAACAACTGAGGGCTAGTCCTGCAGGAAAAGACATGACAGAAAAACTGGAGACGGCAAAGAAAACGGGCATTGGTAAAATGGCCATGGATTTCACCCAAAATGATACCCTGGGCAACCCCGTTTCGCTCTCTTCCTTCCGTGGCAAATATGTACTGATTGATTTCTGGGCCAGCTGGTGCGGGCCTTGCCGCCAGGAGAACCCCAACGTGGTAAAAGCATTCAATGCCTACAACAGCAAAGGATTTACCGTATTGGGAGTATCATTGGATCAACCTACAGCCAAAGACAAGTGGATGAAAGCCATACACGATGATAAGCTCACCTGGACACAGGTTTCAGACCTGAAATACTGGAAAAATGATGTAGCTGTGCAATACGGTATCCAGGCCATCCCCCAGAATTTCCTGATCGATCCACAAGGAAAGATTGTAGGCAAAAACCTTCGTGGTGAAGCTTTGAACAAGAAATTGGCATCGCTTTTCAAATAACATATTTCGACATGCTATCCGATCCCGGTTGCCTGGTGCAACCGGGATTTTTTTTGCCTACCTGCGCTCGGGTAGAAATGGCCACATGACCCAGGACAGCAGAATTCTCCCATCTTTTTACGATATTTGCGAATCTAAAACAACCAATATGGGCAAATACAAAGCCGGTGTGCTATTCGGAGATAACCTGAAAGCACTTTACCAAGACGCAAAAGACAATCAATTCGCCATGCCTGCAGTGAATACCACTGGCACAGATACCATCAATGCTACACTAGAAGCTGCCGCTGCAGTGAACTCTCCTGTCATCATTCAGTTTTCAAATGGCGGTGCACAGTTTATCGCAGGAAAAGGCATGCCCAATGATCAGTTGCAGGCGAATATCTCCGGTGCCATCTCAGGTGCGCTTCATATCCACAATGTGGCCAAATACTATGGCGTTCCTGTTGTGCTTCATACCGACCATGCTTCCAAAAAATGGTTGCCATGGATCAGCGGATTGATTGATGCTGGTGAGCAATACAACAAAGAAAAAGGACAGCCCCTGTTCAGTTCTCACATGCTTGACCTCAGCGAAGAACCACTGGAAGAGAACATCGCCACATCTGTGGAATACTTCAAACGCATGGCGCCGCTTGGCATGGGTATTGAAATTGAATTGGGTGTTACTGGTGGTGAGGAAGATGGTGTTGACAATTCAGACGTTGAAAACGACAAGCTTTATACACAGCCACAACACGTGGCCCATGCGTATACAGAACTTGGCAAGGTGGGTGAACTGTTTACCGTTGCAGCTGCATTTGGCAATGTTCATGGTGTTTACAGCCCAGGCAACGTTCAACTGCGCCCGGAAATTTTGAAAAACTCCCAAGACTATATCCAAAAAACGTTCAATACCGGCGACAAGCCAGTATTCTTTGTATTCCATGGTGGAAGCGGTTCACCACAGCACCAGATCAGGGAAGCCATCAGTTATGGTGCCATCAAAATGAATATCGACACCGATCTCCAGTGGGCTTTCTGGGAAGGTGTATTGAACAACTACAAGAAAAACGAAGCCTATCTCCAGGCACAATTGGGCAATCCAGAGGGTGCTGAAAAGCCCAACAAGAAATACTACGACCCCAGGGTTTGGCTCCGCAAAGGAGAAGAAACCTTCATGGCAAGGTTGAAGGTTGCATTTGAGGACCTCAATTGCATCAATAGAAATAGTTGAGTTGAGGGTTGAGAGGTTTAGGGTTTAAAGGTTTAGAGGGTTAGGTATTTTACATCCCCTTTAAACCCCTAAACCACTACACCTCTAAACCCTTAAACCCCTACACCCTATCGTCCCATCCATCCTCCATCTACGGTCAGGATTTCTCCGTGAACATAGCTGCTGGCGGCTGAGGCCAAATAAACAATGGCTCCTTTGAAATCTTCGGGTTCACCCCAGCGTTTGGCGGGAATGCGATCCATAATCGATTTGCTGCGCTCAGGATCGTTTCTCAGGGCTTCGGTATTATCAGTGGCAATATAACCTGGGGCAATGCCATTTACATTTACCCCTTTTGATGCCCATTCATTGGCCAATGCTTTAACGAGGCTAGACAATGCCCCTTTGCTAGCAGCATAGCCAGGAACATTGATTCCTCCCTGGAAGGAAAGCAATGAGCAGGTGAAAATTATTTTTCCAGATCCTCTTTCAATCATTTTTTTGCCAATTTCCCTGGACATGATGAACTGTGCATCAAGGTTGATGTTGATGACGCGGTCCCAGTATTCATCACTGTGTTCAGCTGCCGGATTGCGCATGATGGTACCCGCATTGTTGACAAGGATATCCGGAACAATTCCAGCTTCTGCCAACTGACCAAGAAAAATATAGATGCTGTCCCTGCTGGAAAAATCAGCCTGGTAAGGTTGGAATGTTCTGCCCAATGCAGTTACCTGCTTTTCCACCCCACTGCCTGGAGCAAGTGAAGCGCTTACGCCAATGATGTCTGCACCGGCCTCTGCAAGTCCTATGGCCATGCCCATACCGATCCCACGGTTGCAACCGGTTACAAGGGCAGTTTTTCCTGAGAGGTTGAATGCGGAGAGGATATTCATGTTAGAGAGGTTGAGGGGTGGAGAGGTTTAGGGGTTTAGGGGTTTAAGGGTTGGGGATTGTGCGATAGATTTTAATCGACTACAAGGATACGCCGCGTTTCCAGGGAATGAAATCATCCTGGTTGAGCTGGACGGCCTTGGGTATCAATTCACCGCTGGCGGCTTTGATGCAATACTCCATGATTTCTTCGCCCATTTCTTCAATGGTCTTTTCACCTTCCACGATTGGTCCACAATCAATATCGATGATGTCAGCCATGCGTTTTGCAAGGGTTGAATTGGTGGCCACTTTGATGGTTGGGCAAACGGGATTTCCGGTTGGTGTGCCAAGGCCTGTTGTAAACAGGATCAAGGTTGCTCCTGAAGCGGCCTTGCCGGTAGTGGCTTCAACATCATTTCCGGGAGTACAGACAAGGCTCAAACCTGCCTTGGTTGCTGGTTCGGTGTAGTCAAGCACATCCACCACAGGTGCAGTGCCGCCCTTCTTGCAAGCGCCAGCACTCTTGATGGCATCGGTAATCAAGCCATCCCTGATGTTTCCTGGAGATGGATTCATGTGAAATCCTGATCCAGCCTGAATGGCCTGTGCACTGTATTCATCCATCAGTTTGATAAATTTTTCTGCAGATGCTTTGGTTTCACACCTGTCGATGAGCTCCTGCTCAGCACCACAGAGTTCAGGAAACTCTGCCAGCAAAATTTTTCCATTGAGTGCTACCAGCAAATCCGAAAAATACCCTACTGCAGGATTGGCAGAAATACCGCTGAAACCATCGCTGCCACCGCATTTCACGCCAACAGTCAATGTATCAAGGCCTGCAGGCTTGCGTTCCTGTTTGTTGATTTCAATCAATCCCTTGAAGGTTGAAGCAATCGCATGTTTGATCAACTCCTCTTCACTCATTGGTCCTTGTTGTTCAAAAACATGGATGGGCTTGTCAAAATGAGGATTGCGTTTTTTGATGGTATCAACAAATGTATCCACTTGAAGATGCTGGCAGCCCAAGCTCAAAACAGTTATGCCACCTACATTGGGATGATCAGCATAAGCCGCAAGCAGGTTTTCTAAAATAGCAGAGTCCTGTCTTGTTCCACCACATCCACCCTGGTGGTTGAGGAATTTGATACCATCTACATTTTTAAACAAGCGGCTTGCCTTTGCATCAGTTCCTGCAGAAAGGTTCACCGCATCATGATCCAGTTGCTCGCCTTTTTCATAGGCCTCTTTAAGCATCCTGGTATAGCGTTTGTACTTATCTGTAACCGCATAACCCAATTCATTGTGCATGGCTTCACGGATCACATCAAGGTTCCTGTTTTCGCAGAAAACGGTTGGAATGAAAAGCCAATAGTTGGCTGTGCCTACACGGCCATCGGTTCTGTGGTAGCCATTGAAGGTTCTTCCTGCATATTTTGAAACATCAGGAGCTGTCCATTTGTATTCAGCATCCCGATAGGCGTATGGATCTGCGGCATGATGAAGGTTATCAGTAGTCATCAACCCTCCTTTCTTCACGTCGTACTGCACTTTACCCACAAGCACTCCATACATAATCACCTCACTGCCTTGGGGAAGGTCTTCCGTATAAAATTTATGCTTGGCCTGCACTTTTTCCTGCATCTCATATTGAAATCCCTCAAAATCAATGATTTCGGCCTTTTCAAGGTCACGCAAGGCTACAATCACATTGTCTCTGGGGTGTACTTTCAGAACAATTTTCTTCATTGTCAATGTTGGATTAACCGGTTAAAACAAGTGGCTAAGCTAAGCAAAATCCTGCTCTTGGGAAAGTGGAATTACGCAATCGTTGGCGGTAGAAAACTGCTTGAACCGCTGACTTAGCAGAGGACCCAGATAGATGATGCTTTCTATTCAAATCTTCAAATGCGGGTGTCTATTATCATCAACTAATTTCCTGATACCGCTTCAAATACCATCACATGGTCAACATAAGACTTGGCTACTCCTCCCTTTTGGATACATTCATTTTTGCGGATGTCACCAAAGGAGAAATGACTTTTTCACAGGGTTCATAACATTGTAGAATTCTGTTGGAATCAATGGCAAGTAATTCCTAAAAGTATTCTATAGTGCTATGAACTCAATGGAGTGTACTAAAATTCGCTTTAATCTTTGCCCCCTTCTTGCTCACGTTTTTTTGAATCATGCATTTTCTTCAACCCATAGGTAACACCTGCTGCGAGTAAAATAGAAAGTCCTCCATCCAATGGAACCATTTCAGCTACATCAGCTACATCATCATCATCACCAGTAGGTGGTTGTGAATAAGCTATAGCGGTAATTATCAATCCAGCCAACATGGTCACAAGGAATTTGCATTTAGAATTATTCATACATATAATTGGTTGAGTAAAATTATTCATATTATTTAAAAATATAATATATAATTATCCCCTATTCCTTGATAATTTTTTCATTGGTTGAGTAAAATTATTCATATTATTTAAAAATATAATATATAATTATCCCCTATTCCTTGATAATTTTTTCAGTCATCAACAGTTTTCCATCAATTCCCCAGACCTTGACATTGTAGATTCCCTTTGAAAGACCTGTCATGGTTAGGGCTGAACCTTTTCTCAAGCTATCGGTGTAGTATAGAAATCTTATATTCTCAGATCTCACAAAATCAATCAAACCTTTATTAACTTTACCAACATAAACTTAAACATCATGTATAAATTAATATTTGTATCCATTGCACTCCTGGTTACCCTTGGCTCCTATGCTCAACCTCCAGCAGGCAATGCTGATAAGGGTGATTTTTACGGAGTCAAGGTAAAAGCAAAAGGGGCTATTCCTTTGGCTGAACTTGTAAGCCAATTGGAGAAAGAACCAAGCATGCCTGAAGCCAAGATCAGTGCAAAAATAGTTGATGTCTGCCCTAATAAGGGATGCTGGCTCAAACTTGAGCTTCCTGATGGAAAACAAGCGACTGTAAAAATGAAAGACTACGGGTTTTTCGTTCCATTGGCTGCCAAGGGAAAAACGGTTGTAATTGAAGGCCAGGCTGCCATAAAAACGGTTTCTGTTAAAGAACTCAGGCATTTTGCTGAAGACGCCAAAAAATCACAGGCAGAAATAGATGCCATCACCCAACCGAAGACTGAAGTGAATATACTTGCAAAGGGGATAGTGGTGGTTGATTAGCTCAAATAGAGAAAGATGCTGGATTTTACTTTGAATAATTTTCTTGTTTAAAATAATCAAACACTCTGTATATTTTTTCTGTGTTATCGGTAAATAACTCAAACATAGTGCTATTGTTTTTCCTCAAATAAAATATTCGTTCCTTTTGTTCTTGCAATATTATGGTTGAAGAATCATTCTTGATGATGTAATTAAAGTCATTCACACTATTGTTTAATTTTACTTCCCCTTTTCCATTGGATTTGAAAAATAAATGTTCATTATTGTATTTCCATAAACCAATAATTTTACTTTCGGTGATACTCGTTGATGGATACTGATTTTCTAATCGTGTATCCAATGTATTTTGAATTGTTTCAATACTGATGTTTTTAATATTGAATTCACTAATAAAAAGATATACAATTTCCATTACACTCTTTTTGAAAACGTCTGGATAAGCGGCACTTAAGCAAGTATGATTAATTTTATCATAAAGTAAAACATTGGCTTTGCCACCGGCTACCTTAATTTTTTCGGCAAAATGTATACTTTGTGTGTAATGGCATAACCTGTCTTCTTTTCCATGCAATAAAAGTGAGGCAGGAGGCTTATCCCTTAAATTATAATATGCAGATGCCATTTTACTTTTGTCTTCAGTTTCTAACCCATAGTTTTTTCTTGCTTCGGAATTTGGAAATGGGGATTTTTTTTCATCTTGGTCTACCAAGTTATACATTCCCTCTGCACCAACATAAACCTTGCAATTCGGATATTTTTGAGCCATCACTGCAGAAAGAGTAGATCCTGCGGAAGCACCTCCAAAACCAATCCTCGCAGTGTCTGCATTAAATCTGCTTGCATTGTCTAAAAACCACTTAACACTTGATTCTAAGTCATTTATTGCGTCAGCAAAACTGGCATTATTCCCTTTACAACGATAGGCCAACCCAACGTAAATAATTCCCAGCGCATCAGACAAAATGTCTGCATCACCTGAAAGCGTAGCTGGAGGAACTTCATTTTGTGTACCTCCATTCCATCCTCCACCATGGACAAAGAAGTAAATAGGGCTTTTCGCTGTGGTTTGTTTGGGCAATTGTATTTTGATTGGTATAGAGAAATTACCCACTGTTGTGGCTATAGTATCAATTGTTTTTTGAGCAATACCATTTAGAAAAAAAAGTAAGGCTATACATACCAATGATGATTTAACTGATGCCATAATACGATTTTACAAAATAAGCTATTGAATTCTACATATCGTATCCCTTTCAGGTTACAATCAATTTACTTTGATAATTCTATTATTTTTGAATTCTGCATCTTTTCGCGATAGAAAGTAACAGATTGAATCAAGCCTTTATAAGCATGAACTGAAACCCCTTTCGGATCAATCATATCTCCTGAATCCTGGCCTAAATAAACATCACCATCATTAGAATTAACGGATTGTATTGGCAGTAACATTTTCCGTTGTCCGATTAATTTTCCATCGGCAAAAAACTTTATAACGTTATTATAGTTTTCAATTACTGCCACAAGATGGGACCATTTGTTGATTATTTCTGATGTTCCGTCTATAAACTGCAGATGCTTATCATGCGCTACCACAAAACCAGGTATCCCGTTTTCTAAAAATATTGCCCATCCCTCCTTTTCTGATCCACAAGAAGCAATTATTCCATCAGGGGATTCTGGCTTAATCAGACATTCAATAACAAAAGTGCCTTTTGAAGGATCTAAATCCGGTCTGGCTTTTATAACTGCTGTAGCACCATCATTAAAATTACCACTAGCTCCTCTTTGATCTTTATTCAGTACTACCCCCTGGAATTGGATATCATTTTCAGGTTGGGAATATAATATAGTATTTCCAAAATCAATCGAAAGTAGTTTTCTTGTTTTCACATTTCCTAAGCGTTCAGCATCAGGCCTCGGTATCTCAGCTTTATAGCCTGTTTCTTTCTTAAGTTGCTCAAGTTCTGTTTTTAACTGGCTTTCAATTGCTGAAAATTCAGG